>JAQGNH010000019.1 GCA_028291945.1 Betaproteobacteria bacterium | reverse complement strand
GGCTCCGGCAACGTTGACTTCCGCCTGCGCCAGTCCGATTTCAGCCGCGACGGCGCGGGCAGCGGCATACCGTGGCTCGGCATGAGCATCGCGGAAATCGCGCAGCTCGACCGCGTGCTCGTGATCGGCAGCACCTTGCGTAAAGAGCATCCGCTCATCGCGCACCGCCTGCGGCAGGCCACCAAGAAAGGTCTCGAGCTTTCCTTCGTGAATCCGGTCGATGACGACCTGCTCATGCGCGTTGCGCACAAGGCGATCGTCGCGCCTGCGGCAATGGCGCATACGCTTGCGCAAGTCGTCAAGGCGGCAGCCTCGGCCAAAAACGTCGCGATTCCCGCGAGTGTGCGAAGCGCGCTTGAGAGCGTTGAGGTCGACGAGGCTGCTCGAACGCTCGCGCAGGGCTTCGCGTCCGGCGCCAAGTCAGCCGTGTTTCTCGGCAACATCGCGCAGCATCACCCGGCCGCGTCGGTGCTGCACGCGCTCGCGCAAGCACTTGCCGATATCACCGGTGCGAGACTGGGCGTTTTGAGCGAGGCTGCGAACAGCGTCGGTGGTTATGTCGCCGGCGCGGTGCCGTTCGGCACACCAAACGGCAAAAACGCCGCACAAATGTTCGCTGAGCCCCTGAACGCGTACCTTCTTTTGGGTCTCGAAGCGGAGCTCGATACTCACGACCCCGCAGGCGCATTGAGCGCGCTGCGGCAAGCAGAGCTGGTTGTGGCCATGAGCCCGTTCGAGCACGGCGCGCTCGAGTACGCGCATGTCATCCTGCCGATCGGTCCTTTCACGGAAACGGCCGGAACCTTCATCAATATGGAGGGCCGCGTTCAGAGCTTTACCGGCTGCGTTCAGCCTTTGGGTGAAGCGCGTCCCGCCTGGAAAGTGTTGCGCGTGCTCGGCAACATGCTTGGGATTTCCGGTTTCGATTACGACAGCGCAGACGCGGTCAAACGCGAGGTGCTGGGCGAGGGCGACATCGCGCGCAAGCTCGACAACCGCATTGCTCTTTCGGCGCTCGCGCCCGTGAAACCTGCGGTCGAAGAGGGTCTTCAGCGCGTCGGCGAAGTTCCGCTTTATTCCTCCGATCCGCTGGTGCGCCGTTCGCCGCCGCTGCAAAAAACCCGGGACGCCGAGCCGCCTGCAGCCTTCGTGAGCCCCGTGCTGTACGAGCGCCTCGGCCTGCGTGCAGGCGATTTTCTGCGCGTAAGTAGCGAAGGGGCTGAGATCATCGTGCCAGTCGCGGTCGACAGCCGCCTGCCGCATGGCTGCATCCGACTCGCCGCCGCACGGCCGGAGACGGCTCCGCTGGGCGCCATGTTCGGCATCGTGACTGCGGAGCGCGTGGCTGCGCAGCAGAAGGTCGCGGTGTGACCATGGAATTCCTGGGCACGCTGCAGCAGCTCTTTGGGCCCACGTGGCCTGCCGTATGGACTATCGCCAAAATCGTGGCGATCGTCGCGCCGCTGATGCTCGCAGTCGCCTATCTCACGCTGTGGGAGCGCAAGGTCATCGGCTGGATCCAGGTGCGCCTCGGACCCAATCGTGTCGGGCCGAAAGGACTGCTGCAGCCGATTGCCGATGGCCTCAAGCTGCTGCTCAAGGAAATCATCGTTCCCACGGGGGCAAGCAAGTTTCTGTTCGTGCTCGCACCGGTGATGGCCATCATGCCTGCCCTTGCCGCGTGGGCCGTCGTGCCGTTCTCGCCTGAGCTGGTGCTCTCGAACATCGACGCGTCGCTGCTGTACATCCTCGCCATCACGTCCATGGGGGTTTATGGCGTGATCATTGCCGGCTGGGCGTCGAACTCCAAATACGCGTTTCTCGGCGCGATGCGATCCGCCGCGCAAATCGTGTCCTACGAGATCGCGATGGGTTTTGCCCTCGTCGGCGTGCTGATGGCTGCGCAAAGCCTGAATCTCGGAGACATCGTTCAGGGCCAGGCCGGCAGCTATGGCCTTCTGAACTGGTTCTGGATACCGCTGTTCCCGCTGTTTCTCACGTACCTTATTTCCGGCGTTGCGGAAACGAACCGCGCGCCGTTCGACGTAGCCGAAGGTGAATCGGAGATCGTGGCCGGATTCCATGTCGAATATTCGGGCATCGCGTTCGCCGTATTCTTCCTGGCCGAGTACGCGAACATGATCCTGATTTCGACGTTGTGCTCGATCATGTTCTTGGGCGGCTGGCTTTCGCCGTTTCCCCAGTCGATACCCGTGCTCGGCGCGCCGAGCGTCGGCTGGCTGCTGCTCAAGCTTTTCCTCGTGGTGTCGAGCTTCCTCTGGTTTCGCGCGACGTTCCCGCGCTACCGCTACGATCAGATCATGCGTCTGGGCTGGAAAGTCTTCATACCGGTGACGCTGGTCTGGATCGTCGTTCTCGGCATCTGGATGCAAACCCCGCTGTGGGTATGGTGGTGAGAGTGGGTGCTATATGATGACGCGCATTCGCGATTTCTTCCGCACGTTTCTGCTGTTCGAGCTCGTGAAAGGCATGATGCTCACGGGACGGCATCTGTTCGCACGCAAAATCACGGTGCAGTTCCCCGAGGAAAAAACGCCTCAGAGCCCGCGCTTTCGCGGTCTGCACGCACTTCGGCGCTATCCCAACGGCGAAGAGCGCTGCATCGCGTGCAAGCTCTGCGAAGCCGTGTGCCCCGCACTCGCGATCACGATCGAGTCCGAACAGCGGGATGACGGTACGCGGCGCACGACGCGATACGACATCGATCTCACGAAATGCATATTCTGCGGCTTCTGCGAAGAATCGTGCCCCGTCGACTCGATCGTCGAGACTCGCATACTCGAATATCACGGCGAGAAGCGCGGCGATCTGATCTATACCAAACCGATGCTGCTTGCGATCGGCGACCGTTACGAGGACGAGATTGCGAAGGACAGGGCCGCGGATGCGGCGTATCGGTAGGGTCGTCAGCGGTCAGCCGTGATCGTTTGACGATCAACGCAAGCGGATGCAGAGCCGCGCGGCAAACAACAGGATCGATAAAGCAGGGGAGCATCGGCAAGTCGTGAACAGCAATTGCAAGTTACCCAGCGCCTTTACGGCTGACCGCTTACGCACTCAATGACCTTTCAAGCCTTCATCTTCTATTCTTTTTCGGCGATCCTGCTGTTCGCGGCGGTCGCGGTCATCACCGCGCGCAACCCCGTACACGCGGCGCTATTCCTCGTGCTCGCATTCTTTACATCAGCGGGTATCTGGATACAGCTGCAGGCCGAATTTCTCGCGATTGCGCTCGTGCTCGTCTACGTGGGCGCCGTGATGGTCCTCTTCCTGTTCGTCGTGATGATGCTCGATATCAATCTTGCCCGGCTGCGAGCCGGATTCTGGAATTATCTGCCGGCCGGTGCGGTGGTGGCCGTCCTGCTCGTGTTCGAGATGGGCTTTATCGTGAGCCGAGGCTATTTCGGACTCGAAGGCTCACCCGCACCGGGCCCGTTGCCAAGCGGCTACAGCAACACGAAGGAGCTTGGGCGTTTGCTCTATACCGATTACGTCTATCCTTTCGAGATCGCCGCCGTGATCCTGCTGGTTGCCATCGTCGCCGCCATCGCGCTCACGCTGCGCCGGCGCAAGAATAGCAAGTACATCGATCCTGCCACCCAGATCAACGTGCGGCGGCAGGACCGCGTTCGCGTCGTCTCGATGCCGTCAGAGACATCCGATGATGCCC
This sequence comes from Betaproteobacteria bacterium, assembly GCA_028291945.1. Lineage (GTDB taxonomy): Bacteria > Pseudomonadota > Gammaproteobacteria > Burkholderiales > SG8-41 > JAQGMV01. The sequence goes on along the minus strand of JAQGNH010000019.1, from coordinate 40,875 downwards.
CAGCAGTGAGGAAAGAGGCGTGAGTTACGACGCGACCTGGGGCGCCCAGCGCGGCCTGTGGTGTTTCCGCTCTCCGTTTCTGATGCGTGCGGCCGCATGATCACCCTCGCGCACTACCTGGTGCTTGCGGCGATTCTGTTCGCAATTGCCATCATCGGGATCTTCCTGAACCGCAAGAACCTGATCGTACTGCTCATGGCGATCGAGCTGATGCTGCTCGCGGTCAATATGAATTTCGTCGCGTTTTCGCATTTCCAGGACGACACGGCGGGCCAGATTTTTGTGTTTTTCATCCTCACGGTTGCGGCGGCCGAGTCGGCTATCGGACTTGCGATCCTCGTGGTCCTGTTCCGCAACATCAACACGATACACGTCGAGGACCTCGACCGGCTGAAAGGTTGAACGAGTCAATGGTGAACCAGTGAGCGAGCAAAAGCATAAACAACAAAAGGTGTCACGCGCTGCTGCATCACGGGCCTGCCGCTTCACCCGTTCGTGGGATCGCGCCCGATGACAACGATGCAAAAGCTCTACCTCGTCATCCCGCTGGCGCCGCTCTTCGGGGCGATCGTGGCGGGACTTTTCGGCTGGATGATCGGACGTCGCGGGGCACATCTCGTCACGATCTTCGGCATGATCGTCTGCACTGTGGGTTCCGCGATCGTGTTTTACGATGTGCTGCATGGGAACGTTTACAACGGGCACGTGTACACGTGGATGTCGTCGGGCAATACCAACTTCGAAATCGGTTTTCTGATCGACCGCCTCTCTGCGACGATGATGATTGTCGTCTCGTTCGTCTCGCTCATGGTGCACGTGTACACGATCGGCTATATGGCCGACGATCCGGGCTACAAGCGCTTTTTCTCGTACATCTCGCTGTTCACGTTCGCGATGCTCATGCTCGTCATGAGCAACAATTTCCTACAGCTGTTCTTCGGCTGGGAAGCGGTCGGCCTCGTGTCCTATCTGCTCATCGGTTTCTGGTACACCCGGCCCACGGCGATCTACGCCAATCTCAAGGCTTTTCTCGTCAATCGCGTCGGTGACTTCGGTTTTCTGCTCGGCATCGCCCTCGTCCTGACGTATTTCGGAACGCTCGACTACGCGGCTGTATTTGCAAACGCCCGTATGCTCGCGACCAATACGATCGAAATCATACCCGGCAGCGCCTGGTCGTTGATGACTGTGATCTGCATTCTTCTGTTCATCGGCGCGATGGGCAAATCGGCGCAATTTCCACTGCACGTGTGGCTGCCGGATTCCATGGAAGGCCCCACACCCATCTCGGCACTGATCCACGCCGCGACGATGGTGACAGCGGGCATCTTCATGGTCGCCCGCATGTCGCCCTTGTTCGAATTGTCTGAAACCGCGTTGTCGTTCGTCATTGTGATCGGTGCGATCACGACACTGTTCATGGCGCTCATCGCGATCGTTCAGAACGATATCAAACGCGTTGTCGCCTACTCGACGCTGTCCCAGCTGGGATACATGACCGTGGCGCTCGGCGCTTCAGCATACGCTGCGGGGATGTTCCATCTCGTCACGCATGCATTCTTCAAAGCCGTGCTCTTCCTGGGGGCGGGGTCGGTGATCATCGCGCTGCACCACGAGCAGGACATGCGGCGCATGGGCGGGCTTCGCAAGTACATGCCGATTACCTACTGGACGATGCTCATTGCCGCGCTGGCGAGCGCCGGGATTCCCGGCTTTTCGGGCTTTTTCTCGAAGGAATCGATCATCGAGGCGGCGCATCTCTCCAGGATACCGGGCGCGGGCTTCGCGTATTTCTGCGTCGTCACCACCGTGTTCGTGACGGCGCTCTATACCTTCAGGCTGATGTTCATGACCTTCCACGGTCCCGAGCGTTTCCGGGAACCGCCTGTCGCGGACGCACGCGGCGAGCACGGCCATGGCGAGAACGCGCTCACCGAGCACGATGAAGGCCAGCACGCGGCACACGAGCACGCCCACGAGCCCCATGAATCGCCCGCGGTCGTGACTATTCCGCTCATTGCGCTCGCCATTCCTTCGATCTGCGCCGGCTGGGTGATCGGCTCGGTGCTATTCGGCGGCTTTTTCAGTAATGCTATTTTCGTAGCGCCCGAGCACGACGTGCTCGCTGAAATGGCGCGCGAATTCCATGGGGTTGTGGCGATGATGCTCCACGCGCCGCGGACATTGCCCTTCTGGCTCGCGCTTGCCGGTATTGCGACGGCTGCGTACCTGTATCTGCTGCGGCCTGACGTCCCCGCGGTGATACGGCAGAGGTTCCGGGTGCTGTACAACATACTCGATCGCAAGTACGGATTCGACGAGCTGTATTCGTGGCTGTTCGCCGGAGGCGCGCGCGCCATCGGCACTGGACTGTGGAAAGGCGGCGACGTCGGGATTATCGACGGTCTTCTGGTGAACGGCTCGGCGCGGTTGGTCGGCTGGTTTGCGTCAGTGATTCGCTACTTCCAATCGGGCTACATCTATCATTACGCGTTTACGATGATCATCGGCATTCTGGTACTGCTTACGCTGGTCTTCGTGGACTGGCGATAACAAGAAGAATCTTAAAGGCGTTATAAATGCAGGGTTCGTCGCTTCTATCTCTGGCGATCTGGGTGCCGATCGTCGCCGGCTTTGCCGTCCTGACGACCGGTTCCGACCGGCACGCCGGCGTAGCGCGCATCATGGCGCTGACCGGAGCGATACTCGGTTTGCTCGTGACGCTGCCGTTGTATACCGGCTTCGATCCGAATGTCCGCGGCTTTCAGTTCGTCCAGCTGAAACCATGGATCGAAGTGTTCAATGTCAACTACCACCTCGGGATCGATGGCATCTCGCTGCTGCTCATCCTGCTGAACAGCTTCACGACGGTGCTGGTGGTGATCGCCGGCTGGCAGGTCATTCAGGAGCGCGTGGCGCAGTACATGGCGGCGTTTCTTTTCCTCTCCGGGTTCATGAACGGGGTGTTCGCGGCCCTCGACGGCCTTCTCTTCTACGTGTTCTTCGAAGCGACGCTGATCCCGATGTTCGTGATCATCGGCATGTGGGGCGGACCCAAGCGCGTATACGCGGCATTGAAATTTTTTCTTTATACGCTGCTCGGGTCATTGCTGGCGCTGATCGCGCTCATCTATCTGTATAACGTCTCGGGCGGCAGCTTTTCACTTCTGGACTGGTACCAGGTGCCGCTGCCACTGCACGCGCAGATTCTCATTTTCCTCGCGCTCTTTGCCGCTTTCGCAGTGAAGGTGCCGATGTGGCCTGTTCACACGTGGCTCCCGGACGCGCACGTGGAGGCGCCCACTGGAGGATCGGTCGTGCTTGCCGCCATCATGCTCAAGCTCGGCGGCTACGGTTTTCTGCGGCTTTCGCTGCCGATTGCGCCCGACGCGAGCCAGCACCTGGCGGGCTTCGTGATTGCGCTCTCGCTCGTGGCCGTGGTGTACATCGGCCTCGTCGCGCTGGTTCAATCCGACATGAAGAAGCTCATCGCGTATTCGTCGATTTCACACATGGGCTTCGTGACGCTCGGCATTTTCATATTCAATGCCCATGGCATCGAGGGCGCCGTGATCCAGATGGTCTCGCATGGGTTCATCTCAGGTGCAATGTTCCTCTGCGTAGGCGTACTCTACGACCGTTTGCATTCGCGGCAAATCGCCGATTACGGCGGCGTCGTCAATCGCATGCCGGTATTCGCCACGCTTTTCATGCTGTTCGCAATGGCGAATTCCGGATTGCCGGGCACGAGCGGATTCGTCGGCGAGTTCCTCGTGGTACTGGGCGCCGTCAAAGTCAATTTCTGGTATGCCTTCGCAGCCGCAACCACCCTCGTTTTCGGCGCGGCTTACACGTTGTGGATGTATAAGAGGGTCATCTTCGGCGCCGTCGCGAACGAACACGTTGCGCATCTGAGGGACATTAACCTGCGCGAATTTCTCGTGCTCGGTCTGCTCGCGATTGCCGTGCTTTGGATGGGCATCTATCCGGCGCCGTTTGCCGAGGTGCTGCATGCATCCGTGGACGACCTCATCAACCACGTGGCGCAGAGCAAGATTCCTTCGCCCTGACGGAAAGAAACAATGGAGTACATCCAGCCTCTGTGGCCCGCGTTCCCCGAGCTCTTCCTGCTGCTGTCGGTGTGCGTGATCCTGATAGCAGACCTCTTCGTACGCGACGAGAACCGCGTCGTCACCTACGGGTTGACGCAAGGTGCGCTCGCCGCGTGCATTTTTCTGACGTGGGCGTGGGCGACCCGTGAGCCGGTATACACCTTCAGCGGCATGTTCGTGGACGATCTCATGTCCGACGTGCTCAAGCTTTTCGTGTGTCTGTCTGTGATGGTGGTGCTGGCGTACTCCAGACCTTACATCGCGGCGCGCGGCCTCTTCCGGGGCGAATTCTTCGCGCTGTTGCTGTTCGCCACGCTCGGCATGATGGTGATGATCTCGGCCAACCATCTGCTCGTCCTGTACCTCGGGCTCGAGCTGATGATGCTGTCGCTGTACTCGATCGTCGCGCTTCAGCGGGACTCGGCGACGGCGACCGAAGCGGCCATGAAGTATTTCGTGCTGGGCGCGCTCGCGTCCGGCATGTTGCTCTACGGCATGTCGATGATCTATGGTGCGACCGGTACCCTCGAAATCACCGAGCTCGCACAGCTGATCGCGGAGGGAACGGTGAACTGGCCGGTGCTCATATTCGGTCTCGTGTTCATCGTCGCGGGGCTCGGGTTCGAGCTGGGCGTCGTGCCGTTCCACATGTGGGTTCCCGACGTATACCAGGGTGCACCCGGCGCGGTGGCGCTGTTCGTGAGCAGCGTTCCGAAAGTAGCGGGCTTCGCCCTGATCATTCGCCTGCTCGGGCAGGCTCTCGGTGCCGAACAGCTCAGCGTCGAGTGGCAGCAGATGCTGGTCGTCATGGCCGTGCTGTCGCTCGTGATCGGCAACGTGACGGCGATCGTTCAGACCAACTTGAAACGCATGCTCGCGTATTCCACGATCTCGCACATGGGTTTTGTGCTGCTCGGCGCGCTTGCGGGCGATGAAAATGGTTACAGCGCGGCGATGTTTTACGTCATCGTCTATGTGCTCACGAATCTGGGCGCTTTCGGCATGATGCTGCTCCTTTCGCGCAGCGGCTTCGAAGCCGAGAACCTGGAGGATTTCAAAGGCCTCAATCAACGCAGTCCCTGGTACGCCTTCATCATGCTGCTGATCATGTTTTCCATGGTCGGCATTCCACCGACCGTGGGCTTCTACGCCAAGCTCGCTGTGCTGCAATCGCTGCTCACGGCGGGTTACCTCGGCGTCGCGGTGGTCGCGGTGGTGTTCTCCGTGGTGGGCGCGTTCTACTATCTGCGCATCGTAAAGCTCATGTACTTCGATGCGCCGGAAGACACCGCGCCGCTGGCTCCGGCGGCCGATGTAAAGGTCCTCATGAGCTTGAATGGTGCCGCCGTCCTGATCTTCGGCATCATGCCTCAGCCGCTGATGGCGCTTTGCCTGTACTCGATACAGGCTTCGCTGTAGGGATCTTCATTGAACTGGACCGTGGCGGCACTGCTGCTGCTCGCCATGATGTTCGCGAACCTGCCATTCCTGAGCGAACGTCTCTTTCTGGTATGGCTGCCCCGATCGGGGCAAAAAAGCGCGTGGCTGCGCATTGCCGAGCTGATCGCCCTCTATTTTGTTACCGGCGCCGTCGCCTATCTCATGGAAAGCCGCGTAGGCCCGGTGCATGCACAGCGTTGGGAGTTTTACGCGGTCACAGCATGCCTTTTCCTGGTGTTTGCCTACCCCGGCTTTCTGTATCGATACTTGTGGCGCCGAGCGCCGTGATTCGAGGGTCCCATGTCCAAACCGGACGAGTCTGATTTCACCGAGCACACGATCTCATCGCGCAAGGTGTTCGATGGTGTGCTGCTCCACGTGCGCGAGGACACGGTAAAGCTGCCGAACGGGCGCCAAGCGGTTCGCGAATATATCGAGCATCCCGGCGCCGCCACGGTGCTCGCGTTTGTCGATGAGCACACGCTGCTGTTCGAGCGTCAGTTCCGCTACCCCGCGCGGCGCCACTTCATAGAGCTGCCGGCCGGAAAGATCGATCCCGGCGAGGATCCGCTTCACACCGCTCAGCGCGAGCTCCGCGAGGAATGCGGGTACGAGGCGGCGCAGTGGCGGCATCTTGGCACGTTGAATCCATGCATCGGCTACGCAAACGAGAATATCGAGCTTTATCTTGCGCGCGATCTCAAGCACGTGGGCAACGCACTCGATGAGGATGAATTCCTCGAGGTATTTACGCTCACGGTCGAGGAAGCGCTCGAATGGGTGCGGGAGGGGCGCATCACGGAAACGAAGGCGCTGACGGGGCTCCTGTGGGCCGACAAGATCGTGCGGGGGGAGTGGAAGGTTTGATTGCAGTCAGGGGTCTCCAAAACGGGACGGATTGCAAAGCGGGAAAAGAAGGCCGCCAAGGAAGAGCAGGGACGCCAAGCCGGCTCAACCTCGGCAGGATAGCGGACAAGAGAGCGCTGCGTTGAAGTTGCGCGGTACTCAAGTCAAGTCGCGGCTGATCGTGACAAACAATAATCAGATTCCGTTACGCGCAGTTGAATATTGGATCCTTCGCGTCCTTGGCGTTGAGGCTTTTTGCTGCTGACCGCTGACCGCTGACGCTCAGCTCGCCTTCGCCCGCATCATCCGCGTTGCCGGAAGGCGCAACGTCTCTTCGAGCGGCATCGGTCTACGAAACAGATAGCCCTGCCCGAACTGCGCCCCCATTTCGACGAGCAGCTTTAGCACTTCGGGCGATTCCACCCACTCGGCGACGACCTGCTTGTTGAGCCCACGCGCGACATCGTTTAGCGCGCGCACGAAAAGGCGGCTACCTTCGTCGGTCGCGAGATCGCGTATGAATCCGCCGTCGATCTTGAGATAGTCGACTTCGAAGCGCTTCAGATAGTAAAACGAGCTGAAGCCCGCTCCGAAATCGTCAAGCGCGAACCGGCAACCCATGTCCTTGAGGCGGCTGATGAACGTCATGGTGACGTCGACTTCGGTCATCGCGGCCGTCTCGGTGATTTCGAATACGAGCTGGCTCGGATCGGTTGCGCTTGCCTTGAGCAGCGACATGAAACGCTTGATCCAGCGTTCATCCGATATCGAAACGCGAGACAGATTCACGAAATAGCGCAGCTTCTTGCCCACCTGATTGTGCTTACGCATGAAGGCGAGGAGCTTCTCCACCACCAGCAGATCGATCTCCTGCACGAGTGAGAGTGATTCTGCGAGCTCGATGAAGGTCGAAGGCAGGATGTAGCCGCCTGAGTCGTCGCGCAGACGCACGAGGATCTCGTGGTGAACCGCCTTCTGGTCGCGAAGCCGCACGACCGGCTGAGCAAAGAGACAGAACCGGTCCTCATCGAGCGCATCGCGCAGCCGCTTCGCCCAATGTATGCGTTTGTGCGTGCTGCGCAGATTGTCCGACGCCTGATCGAACACGACGTGGCGATTGCGGCCAAGCTCTTTCGCCTGGTACATCGCAATGTCCACGTTCGAAAAAAGGCTGGGAACGTCGGCGCCGTCAAACGGATAGAGGGCGATACCCACCGATACTGACAGGTTCGAGATAATCCGCTGTTCGGTGGCTGGAAAACGATAGTGCCGGATCGCATCGAGTGCGCTCTCCGCGGTATCGCTCGCCTGCTTGCGCAGCGCCTCCGGCAAATGGATGGCGAACTCGTCTCCGCCCAACCGGTGCAGCTCTCCACCGCAATCCCGCATCACATCGCGCAGCACGCTGCCGATGCCGATGATGAGCTGGTCACCAGAGCGGTGGCCGAAGTTGTCGTTGACGTATTTGAAGTGATCGATGTCGATGAAGAGCAGCGCGCCCACGCGGCTCTCCCCCAGTGCCGCCTCGATGCGGCTTTGCAAGCTGTGCCGGTTCGGCAGGTCCGTGAGTGAATCGTGCAGCGCGAGATGCTCGATCCGTCGGGACGCGAGGTGCTGCTCGGTGATGTCGCGGGCGGTGCCGCGAATGCCCAGAACCTCGCCATTGTCGTCGTGAGTCAGGCGCGCATTGATACCGATCCAGCGGTCTTCGCGTCCGGCTGTCAGAACGTGCGTGGCATAGCTTTTTACTTCGCCGTTCTTCCTCAGGAGGGCGAGAAAACGACGGTTCGAGATGTGAGCGGCGCCCGCTTCGAAATCGAAGAAGCAGCGACCCATCAGGTCCTTCGGTGCAAGACCGAAGATATCGTTCGAGGCGGTATTGAGGTAGGTGAAGCGGCCCTGGGCGTCTGTAGCCCAGATCAGATCGTGGGATGTTTCGACGAGATCGCGATAACGGTTCTCGCTTTCCAGAAGCAATTGAATGATGCGGCGTTTTTCGGCAAGCGCGCGCTTGACGGTTGCGAGCTCCTGCGAGGCCTTGTCAGCGGTCGCATTCAGCCCCGATGCCGCGAGCCGGTCGATCAGCTCCTTTGCATAGCGTCGATGTCCGCCCGCCGTCCTGAGCGCGACCAGCACGCCTTGCACGTCCCAGCGGCGCAGCTTCTGGATCGGGATGCCCAGCAACTCCGAGACTTCTTGTATGCTGTATTCCATATCTGACGCGGACAATGGTGCCTCCCGGGCATACAGCGCGCCAGCCTCCGCTGATTACGGAACCGGTCTTTTCGGCTGAGTTTACCAAAGTGCCCGCTGGCGCGCGAAGACGCGCCGCTTAGGATTTGCGGTGCCTAGTGCACCAGTTCAGGCTCCTTGATCCCGTTCTGGCGTGAGACCAGCCGCTGCATGAGCTTCAAATCGCGCACATTGATGCGCAGGGCTGCATCGACCCAGATCTGGACCACGTCGAGAAGCTCGTCGAACGTAATGGAATGAACGCGTCTACGCGTGGCGGCCAGCGCTGCCAGACCGTTGCGACTGCGGCTGCGTCTTTTGATCAGCGCGTCGACTTCGGGTTCGCCACACCCGTCTTCGGCCACGACGTCCACGACGCCGAGCGCCTGCATTTCGTCGGCGGTATAGATTTTTCCACTGGTGATCAGTGCCTCAGCGCCTTTTTGTCCGATTTTGCGATCGAGAAACGAGTAGGCCCCCATCCCGGGGAAGAGGTTGAAAAGGATTTCCGGAAACCCAAAGCGTGAACCTTTTTCGGCCACGATGACGTCTGACGAGAGCGCCGCTTCGAAACCGCCCCCGAGGCATTCGCCCTGTACGAGCGACACCGTGGTGACACCGCGGAGATCATGAGCAACATAGTTGCGGTACAGCACGTCGATGCAGGCGCGTCCGTAGCGTTGCAGTCCTGCACGATCCTGCGACGCAATCAGCTGTTTGAACAGTTCCAGGTCCCCGCCGAGATTGAACACGCCGGGCATACCGGAGGCGAGAACCACGTATTCGATCGGGTGCTCCTCCCCTGCGCATTCCAGCCGGCCGTCAGTCTGGGCCAGGAACTCATAGTATGTCCTGATCTCGGCGAGCAGCTTCGGGTTGAAACAGGCGCGAGGGCGCGCGGTCCAGCGTGACCACATCGCCCGGGTGTTTTTGTCGAAGCTCGCGGTAAGTTGCGGCGAGAAAGTGAACTCGAGCCCTTGGGCAACGGAAGCGCTGGGCGGATTCCGGCGGGCTTCGAGAATGGCGGCGGGGATGTGCATTTCCATGATAGGTCTCCCGGGGGTGCTGAGTCTTATATTCGTGAACTGCGTCACGAAGATTACAATGCAGCCGTCATTAAAAAGCAAATCTAACAAACTGATAGATTTCCCTTTTGTGCTTTAGAAACAGTCTCTAATACAAGCTATGGTCGCAGTCCCTTCTGTAAATACTGGCACTGCACAACTTGCACCGAAAGCAGCGGCCCGTTGACGTAATTCGTTGGAGTTTGACGAGTGGGACGGGACGGGCTAAAAGGAACATCAAAAACTCAGCTACTTAACCGCGATACTTGATGTGATACACACGATTCTGCGCTGGACATTGGGCGCATTGCTGCGCGTCAGGGTCAAAGGCGATGTCTCGGTCCTGCGCGGCGGCCGCAAGCTTGTCGTTGCGAATCACGATTCCCTGTTGGACGGCGCGCTGCTCGCACTTTTTCTGCCGGGCCTCGCCACCGTCGTTGTCACGCCCGAGACTTTGCGCCACCCGCTCGTGCGCTTGTTTCGGAGAACGCTTCGCTTTGCGGTGCTCGATCCCGCGCGTCCGCTCGCAGTGAAAAGGTTGATACGCCAGGTCCAAAGAGGCGAGGTCGTCGCGGTTTTCCCGCAAGGCCGTGTCTCGACGACCGGCACGATCATGAAGGTATACGACTCGGCGGGTGTGATTGCTGCACGCTCCAATGCGCAAATCGTTCCAGTGCACATCTCGGGCACTTTGCAAACGTATCAGTCACGGGTAACGGGACGGTGGCCGCGACGCCTGTTTCCACGTGTCGTGTTGACTATCCAGTCCCCCGTAGATGTTCCCCCAGTGTCGCATCGGCCTATTCGGGAGCGCAGGCGGGCGCTCGCCGATGAGATGCTCAAGCTGATGCAGCGCATGATGTTCGATGGAAGGCGCAGGCAGACGCTGTTCGATGCGTTAGTCGAAGCGGCAGAGCTGCACGGACGATCGACGACGATCATCGAAGACGTGCGCCAACAGCCGGAAACCTACGGCGCGCTGCTGAAGACCACGCTTGCGCTTGCGAGGCTCATCTCTCGCGTGAGCACCGAGGGAGAGACGGTCGGGGTGATGCTGCCGAATCTGTCGACGACCGTCGCCCTGGTGTTCGCATTGACCGCGAGGCGCCGCGTGGCTGCGATGCTGAACTACAGCGCGGGACCCGAAGCGATGAGCGCAGCCTGTACCGCCGCGGGCATCAAGACCGTGATTACGTCGCGCCGCTTTGTGCAGGCCGCCCGGCTTGAAGCGACTGCGCGAGCCCTGCACGGCATAGACTTGGTCTACCTTGAAGACTTGCGAGCCAACCTGAAGCGCCGCGACAAACTGTGGATAGCCGGGGCGCTGCTCAGGCCACGAGCAGCAGTGCCTGGGCAGGACCCCAGTGCGGTTGCCGTCGTGCTCTTCACCTCAGGCTCGGAAGCGCGCTCGAAAGGCGTCGCAATTTCTCACGATGCCATGCTCGCAAACATGGCGCAGATGCGCGCCGTAATCGATTTCGGCCCCAACGACAAGTATCTGAACGCGCTGCCGATGTACCACACGTACGGGCTCACGGCGTGCACGCTCATGCCGATACTGGCGGGGACGCCGCTGTTCCTGTACACGACGCCGCTGCACTACCGCGTGATACCCGAATTTGCCTATACGCGGGACTGCACTTATATGTTTGGCACGAGCACGTTCCTCGGACACTATGGGCGCCACGCACACCCCTACGATTTCTACCGTGTCCGCGTCGTCGTATCGGGAGGCGAGAAGCTCAGTCCCGAAGTTGAGCAGTTATGGCAGACGAAGTTTGGCTTGCGCATTATGGAAGGATACGGAGCGACGGAATGCGGCCCGACGCTATCGCTCAACACGCCGCTCAATTACAGAGAAGGCACCGTCGGCCGTCTGCTTCCAGGCATAGAGACGCGGGTCGTCACGGTCCCGGGCATCGCGCGTGGCGGCGCATTGCACGTGCGCAGTGCGCATCTGATGACCGGTTACTATTTTTACGAGCAGCCCGCTGTGCTCCACCCGCCGCGCTCCGAAGTGGGGCTCGGCTGGTACAACACCGGTGATGTGGTGGAGATCGACGACGACGGGTACGTGACCATACTCGGCCGTGTAAAGCGCTTCGCGAAGATCGCAGGTGAAATGGTTTCGCTCGAGCTCGTCGAACGGATTGCGTATGCCGCGTCGTCGGCGCACAAGCATGCGGCGACGGTCGAGCAGATCAGCGGCAGTGGCGAGAGCACGATCCTCTTCACGACCGACGCGCGCCTCGACCGCATGATGCTCGTACGAACGGCGCGGCAGATCGGCGCACAGGATCTTGCCGTCGCTCGCCGCATCGTCAAGGTCGCGTCACTGCCGCTACTGGGCAGCGGCAAGACTGATTACGTGACGCTCAACCGGATGGCGCCGAAAACGGCCTGAAGACGCGCTCCGCGTGAGCGCGAGCCTACTGCTTGTAGGCCTCGATCTGAATTGCGATTTTCACTTCGTCGGCCATGGGTGTCGTGGCGCCTCTTTTGACGCCAAAATCCGACCGCTTGATCATCGTTCGAACGTCGGCCCCACACTGTTCTGTCTTCCGCGCCGGATTGGAGACGCACTTGAAAAACGGGATGTCGACCAACACGGGTCTGGTCACGCCGGCCAGCGTCAGCTCGCCGTCTGCGCCGACGAGATTGTCCCCGTCGAACTTGAGCTTGGTCGATTTGAATGTCATCGTTGGAAATTTCTCGACGTTGAGATAGTCCTCGCCGCGAACGATGCGGTCGCGAGCCTCGTGGCCCGTATCGAACGAAGCGGTCTTGATAACAGCATCGATGGTGCCCTGTTTCGCGGTCCGATCCAGAACTATTTTCGACTCGACCGCATTGAACCGGCCCCTGATCCACGAAACGCCTTGGTGCCCCACTTCGAAGGAAGCCGCGGTATGTGCCGGATCATTGATAAAGACGTCCTGCGCGGCCATTGTAGGCAAAGACAGGACTAGAGCGGAAAGACACACAAAGCGTGACCTCATGCGGGATCTCCTTCGAATATTGGCGGGTTATTTTGCGGCGGCCGGTTTTGACGCCACTTGGTAAAGGCTGAATTTGATCTGCACTTCATCCGCGACCACGCTCGTATCCCGCCACACGCCATCTCCGACGTTGAACTGCAGGCGGCGTATTGGAAATGCGCCTTCAAAAATTCTGTCCGCGCCGCTTGCTTTAACACTGAAAGGGGCCGCGACATCCATCGTCTTGCCTTTGAGCATGAGCGGTCCGCGCACTTCAAATCGGCCGCCTCCCAGCGAGCGAATCGCCGACGACGCGAAGCGCGCGATCGGATAGGTCTTCGTGTCGAACCAGTTTTTGTCTTTGACATTGTCATTCGTTTCCGCATCGCCGATGTCGAAGCTGTTAAGTTCGATCTCGACGCGTGCGGACGACGCTTCTGGTTTGTTGGCGTCGAAGGTCACTTGCGCCGTGAACTTCTTGAACGGCGCTTCGACCGGAACGTTCATCTGCCGTGATAGCACCGTGATCTGGCTGCGCGCATAGTCGATCGCCTGCGCGAAAACAGCGTGTGGATACAGAGTAGCCGAGGACAGGAGCGCGAGTAGAAGGCGGATCATGCTTCACCGGATGCGAGGTTGGAGGATGGGAATCATGCGAGCGAGTATGCCGTCACGATCGACGAAGTGATGCTTGAGCGCAAACGCCGCGTGACCGCACACCAGTACGAGCAAAGCCCAGTTGAGTGTCGCGTGTACCTGTCTGAGCGCCTCGGCAATCGCTTTGTCCTTGTGGAGGAGATCAGGCAACTGGAGGAGCCCCAGATAAACCGTGGGCACACCGAGCGCAGAGCTGAAGACCCAGCCGCTGATCGGCACCACGATGACCAGCACGTACAGCAATACGTGTATCGCGATTGCGGCACGACGTTGCAATGGGCTCATCGTCGACGGCAGCTGCGGTGCGGGCCGGTAGGCGCGCCATGCGAGGCGCAACACGGTGAAAATGAAAGTGCTCACACCGATCCACTTGTGCCACGAGACGTAACGCAGCTTCTGAGGCGAGAATGGGAGGCCCGTCATGTACTGGCCGAGCGCCCAGCCGCAGAGCACGGTTACGAAGATGATCCAGTGCAAAGCGATAGCAGTGCGCGTGTAGCCTAGGGTAGGGTCTTGCATCGAAGACTTGAGCGGAACCGCTGGCAAAAGGGCCGGCTATTATCATCTCCAGTGCCGCTGGGAACAAACTGCCAAGGGCCTTGCAGCAGTAGCGTGTCGTCACTCGACGACGGTCGGACGCGCCCGCCGCGCGCGCTTATCATTGCCACGCCGTTTTTTTTCTTCGAGGCGACGCTCGCGCGAGGCGCGAGTGGGCACAGTCGCGCGACGCGGCTTGATCGGTTGTGCGGCTTTGCGTATCAGCTCGACGAGCCGCGCCAGCGCGTCTGCGCGATTGCGACTTTGCGATCGAAAGCGATCCGCGGTAATCACGATGAATCCGCTCGCGGTCGCCCGCGAGCCTGCAAGGCGCAACACGCGTGTACGTATGCGCTCGGGCAGCGATGCGGAATGAGCCGCATCGAAGCGCAGCTGGACGGCGGTCGCAACCTTGTTGACGTTCTGGCCGCCGGGCCCGGATGCGCGCACGAAGCGTTCGTCGATCTCCGCTTCGCTGAGAGCGATCTGATCGTTGATCCGTATCATGGTTGGATCTGATGCTGCGATGATGTGGAACGCGTTGGCGCGTTCGGCGCGCTGCAGCAAGCGGCTTCTAGGTTGGAGGTTGAAGGTAGAATAAGACATCTTATCAGGAACGCGCGGTATCGCGGGCGAGGTCATTACATGAACACGACACTCTGGCGTTTTATTCCTTTCATCGGCGTGCTCGCGGCAGGTGCGGTTCATGGGCACCATGGCTGGAGCGAATATGACGGCTCGAATACGCTCAACCTGAAGGGGGTGATCAGAGAAGCAGGTTACGAGCATCCGCACGGCCACTTGCAGTTCGAGACGCCGGGTAAGACCTGGCTCGTGGTGCTTGCGCCGCCCTCGCGTATGACCGCGCGCGGCCTGCCCGCGTCCGACCTGAAAGTCGGCACGAAGGCCGAAGTTGTGGGGTACGCGAACCGCAAGAAACCCGAAGAAATGCGTGCGGAACGAATCACGATCGGAGGCAAAACGGTCGAGCTTCGCTGATGCAGGCAGGGGCAACCGGCGCGCTGGGTTCGCTCGAGTCGCTGCCGCTCGCGGTTGCGATGCGGCACGATCTTTGGCTTTATCCGGTCATCGAAGTCGCGCACATTGCAGGATTCGTCGTGCTGGTAGGTTCCATCGTGGTTCTGGACCTGCGTTTGCTGGGCTTGTCGCGAGGACTACCTGTCAGCGCATTGACGCGTCACGTTCTGCCCTGGAGCTTCGCTGCCCTGCTGATGATCGTGCCGACAGGCTTGCTGATGTTCATCGCGCATGCCTCCGACTTCATCGGCAATCGCGCTTTCCAGCTGAAGCTGCTGCTGATCCTGTTTGCGGCTGTGAACGCGGGAGTGTTCCACACGAACGTGTACCGTTCGGTCAAGCAATGGGATAAAGATTCGAGCGTACCTGCAGCTGTCAGGGTACACGCTGCAGCGTCGCTCATGCTGTGGTTCAGCGTACTCGCTTGTGGCCGCTTAATCGCCTACCTATGACAACACGCGTCGGCTATGCACTCGGTTTTATGATTTGCGCGGGACTGCTTGCTTTCGCGCTGTACCTGCAATATTACGAGCAACAGGATCCGTGTCCGCTGTGCATTCTGCAGCGTGTCGCTTTCATTGCAATGATGGCGGTGTTCGCGGTCGGCGCCCTGCATGGGCCACAGCGTCGTGGTGCGGTCGTCTACAGTGCGCTGCTGTTCTTGATTGCGGCCATAGGGGCCGCAGTTGCGGGCCGTCAGGTGTGGCTGCAGCACCTTCCGCCAAACCAGGTACCCGCGTGCGGACCCGGGCTTGGATACATGCTCGAACAGTTTCCCCTCGGCCAGGCGCTACAGAAGATTTTTGCGGGCTCGGGTGAATGCGCTGAAGCGGGATGGCGTTTTCTGGGGCTGACGATCGCAGGCTGGTCTCTGGTATGGCTTGTCGTGCTGGCACTGTTCTGTGTGTTCATCGCGTTGCGCGCGCGCTCGCGCAACTGACCGCGCTTTACGCTTGACGGTCGCGCGACGTGCGCGCAGGTCTTACGACTTCAGGCCCGAATGTCGGGCGTGAGTTGACGTTCGAGAATGGCGATCTGGTCCTTCAGGTAAAGCTTGCGTTTCTTGAGGCGTTGCAACTGCAGCTGGTCTTGGATGGGGCTTTGAGAAAGGCGGGAAATAACGTCATCGAGGTCGCGGTGCTCAAGGTGCAGTTGGTCAATGCGCTGCCGGAGCACTTCACCGTCGGTGGTATGTATCATGGGCACTTTCCTCATACCGACTTTGACGCCCTCAGTATAAGCCTAAAGAAAATAAAAAACGAGATGCTTCCAGGCACGTGTACGCCTCTCGGGTACGCCTGTTTTAAGGTCCTGTTTTTACGTGTAAACGATATTCTGGTCGCGAAAGCGGCATTTTTCAGGAGGCAAATACATGTCGCTCGTGCTGCACGTCAACGGCGAGTCGCATGATGTCGCGGCGGAGCCCGAGACGCCGCTGCTGTATGTGTTGCGTAATGATCTCAAGCTCAAAGGCGCGCGCTACGGATGTGGGCTCGGGCAGTGCGGTGCATGCACCGTGATCGTGGATGGCAAAGCCGTGCAATCCTGCGACGTTCCCGTGAGCGCTGTGGTCGGCCGATCGATCACGACCATCGAAGGCATCGGTACGTCCGATCGTCTGCATCCTCTGCAGCGCGCGTTCATTCGGGAGCAGGCAGCGCAATGCGGCTACTGCGTCAGTGGAATCATCATGAGCGCCAAAGCGCTGCTCGACGCGAATCCAAAGGCGACTGACGGCGAGATCCGTACGGCGCTCTCAGGCAATCTGTGCCGTTGCGGCACTCACACACGCATGCTGAAAGCGATACGTTCTGTCGCAAGCGGTGCTGAATGAGCGCTGCGGCTGCTGCACGCAAGCTGCCGGGAAGCCTCGAAACGAATCGAGCGCTCGATCTCTGGCTGTCGATCAACGCAGACGGCACAGTCACCGTACGGCCCGGCAAAGTCGAAATCGGACAGGGGATACTCACCGCGCTTGTACAGATCGTGGCAGAGGAGCTCGATGTCGCGATAGAGCGGATCCGGCTCGTTGCTGCTGCAACGACGCTCAGTCCCAATGAGGGCATCACCTCGGGAAGCCGCTCCATACAGGAAAGCGGCATCGCGCTGCGCTTCGCGGCGGCGGAAGTGCGGGAGCTGCTGATCTCGCGAGCGGCTGAAAAACTCGGTGTCTCGGTTGAGCAGCTGAGCGTCACCGACGGTGTGGTGAGTGCGCGCACGGGTGGCAGCGTCACGTATTGGGAGCTCGCAGATGACGCGCTGCTGCGTCGCAACGCCACCGGGGAAGCCCTGCCGAAAACGGCTGCGGAGTATTCGCTCATTGGGCGCGCGATCGAGCGCGTCGACATTCCATTCAAGGTAAAGGGCGATCCGGTCTATGTCCACGATCTTGACTTGCCCGGAATGCTGCACGCGCGCGTCGTCCGGCCGGCGGCGCCCGCGATGCGGCTGGCGGATGTCGATTGGGCGGAGGTGCAAAAGATGCCGGGCGTCGTGAAAGTCGTACGCGACGGTTCATTTCTCTGCGTCGTTGCAGATCGTGAGGAACAGGCGATTCGCGCGTCGCGACGCCTCAGTCGGTTGGCTCAATGGCAACGGGCGGGCGCTCTCCCCGCTAGTGCAGATCCACGTTACCTGCTGGAGTCGCAAACCGAAGACGAAGTGATCAGCGCAAAAGGCGAGGGGGCCCCCGCAAATGGCCTGCGAACGTTGAGCGCGGAATACTCGCGGCCGCACATCGCCCACGCTTCACTGGGACCTTCGTGCGCCGTAGCCGAATGCCGCGACGGCCGTTACACGCTGTGGACCCACAGCCAGGGGATATTTCCACTGCGCGCGGACCTTGCGGTCGCGCTTGACGTACCCGAGGCTGACATCGCGGTTCTGCATATGGAAGGCGCAGGATGCTATGGCCATAACGGGGCTGACGACGTTGCGTGCGACGCGATGCTTTTGGCACGCGCTGTACCCGGTCGCCCCATTCGGGTCCAGTGGATGCGTGAAGATGAATTTGCATGGGAGCCTTACGGCTCCCCGATGGTTGTGCGCATGCAGGCTGCGCTCGATGCCCAGGGCCGGATTGCAAGTTGGACGCATGACCTATGGAGTCACGGTCACAGCACGCGCCCGGGCGGCAAGGGCGGGGTGAACCTGCTTGCGGCGTGGCATCTCGCGCAACCTTTAAAAGCCGCACGCCCTGGAAATCCGCCTTTACCCGCAGGGGGAAGCCATCGCAACGCCATCCCGCTTTACGAATTTCCTCGTCAACGCGTGACCAACCATCTCGTCCGCGAAGCGCCACTGCGTTCGTCGGCATTGCGCTCGCTGGGCGCACATGCCAACGTATTTGCGATCGAATCGTTCATGGATGAGCTCGCGCTGATCGTCGATGCCGATCCCGTGGAATTTCGATTGCGCCACCTCAAGGATACCCGCGCCCGTGCCGTGATCGAAAAAGTCGCGCAGATGGCGGCCTGGCGCCCGAAAGAGCAGGGCGATGCCGAGCATGGCCGCGGGCTCGGTTTTGCCCGCTACAAGAATCTGGGGTGTTACATCGCGGTGATCGTGGAAGTGTCGATCGCGGAATCGGTGCGCGTCGAGCGCGCCTGGTCGGCCGTGGATGTCGGGCAGGTCATCAATCCGGATGGTGTTATCAATCAGATCGAAGGCGGCATCGTGCAGACGATCAGCTGGACGCTCAAAGAACGCGTGGGCTACGACAGTGAGGGGGTGACTACCCTCAATTGGCACGACTATCCGATCCTCACGTTCAACGAGGTGCCCGATATCGACGTAGTATTGATCGACAGGCCGGAGTTGCCGCCGCTCGGAGCGGGCGAGGGGACGCAAGGACCAACCGCTGCGGCGATCGGTAACGCGTGCTACAACGCGATGAAAGTGAGACTGCGGGACATGCCGTTTACGCGTGAGCGCCTGATCTCCGCCCTCGTCGCGTAATGCCGATGGGCAGCGATAGGCGCATAAGCACGCTTGTAAGCGCGTCGCTTTAGGGGAGGAGCGGGGTAGAGCTCAACTGCCGAGTTTGTAGATGCGGTTCAGAAAGGCGTCGGGGTCTTCTCGAGCGACATCGCGCGCAGGATCGCGGGTGGTTTCATTCCGAGTTTTCTCGCAGGATGCGCCGAGCAGATCGATGACGGGGTTCCAGTTTGCGCAAAGCAGCTCGTCGTCGTAACGGCTTTCGAGCCCGGCTGCCGGTTCTTCATCATCCTTGCGACGCTTGGCCATCCTCTGCGCTCCCCTGTACCCTTGTTGAACCCCTGTGGAATCGATTGTGGCTTGGACGTGTCGCGCTCGTAGAGCTATTGCAAATCAAGGAGGCACTTTGGCACCCATCAAATTGTCCGCTGTAGCGGAAAGGCTGAAATGAAATCCGACGACGACGGTCGTACGCCTTCTCTTGCGGTGTCGTACGCCGATGTGCAGGCAGCCGCGCGTCTGCTCGAAGGCAAGGCGCACCGAACACCGGTTCTCACGTCGCGGACCGTGGACGGTCGGACCGGTGCACGCGTCTTTTTCAAATGCGAAAACCTGCAGCGGGGCGGCGCTTTCAAATTCCGGGGCGCGTATAACGCAATGGCCAACCTCGGCGCCGACGAGAAACTGAGAGGAGTCGTCGCGTATTCTTCCGGCAATCACGCTCAGGCGGTCGCCCTTGCAGGCAGCATGCTCGGCATCAGCGCGACGATCGTCATGCCCTCCGATGCGCCGCAAGTCAAAGTCGACGCAACGCGGGGGTATGGCGCCGAAGTCGTCCCCTATGACCGCGCGCGCGACGATCGCGCGGCAATCGCAGCAAAGCTCGCGCACGAGCGCGGGGTGACGCTCATCCCCCCGTTCGATCATCAGCATATCGTCGCAGGCCAGGGCACCGCCGCATACGAACTGTTCGAAGAAACCGGTCCACTCGACGTTTTGCTCGTGCCTTGCGGAGGCGGGGGCTTGCTTACGGGCTGTGCGATCGCCGCAGCAGTGCTCTCGCCCGGAATACGCACGATTGGGGTCGAGCCTGCGGCCGGGGATGACGTGAGGCGCTCGTTCCATTCCGGCGTTATCCAGTCCGTTCATAATCCCGATACAATCGCCGACGGTGCGCGAACCTCGGCACCTGGCGCCATTACTTTCCCGCTGATCATGCATTATGTGGCCGATGTGTTAACGGTCGATGACAGCGAGCTTCTACGCACGATGTGGTATTTGTGGGAGCGCCTGAAAATCATAGTGGAGCCGACGGGCGCGCTCGGCGCCGCGGCGCTCCTCGAAAACAAGCTCGACGTGCGCGGAGGAAGGGTCGGCGTCATTCTTTCCGGAGGCAACGCCGATCTGAAGCACCTCGCGCGGCTGCTCTAGATCGCGCTCCGCATAGGTCCAGATTCACGCCTGTTCTTTGACTGAACGCGATGCACCTATACGCTGCAACGATATTCCTAAGCGCGTTCCTGCTCTTCCTGGTTCAACCGATCATCGCCAAGCAGATCCTCCCCTGGTTCGGGGGCTCTGCGTCCGTTTGGGCGACGTGCCTGGTGTTCTTCCAGACTGTGCTGCTGTTTGGCTACGCCTACGCAGACTGGAGCACCCGGTCATTGAAACCCCGAACGCAGGCGGCATTGCATGTCGCGCTGCTGCTCGCGAGTCTCGCGCTCCTGCCGATCATTCCCGAAACGCGGTGGAAACCAGGCGGCACCGCTGATGCAACGGGTCCGGCGCTTTCGATACTGACGCTGCTGGGTGCGACCATCGGACTTCAGTATTTTCTGCTGTCGGCCACGAGCCCGCTCGTCCAGGCGTGGTTCTGGAGGCGATTTCATCATGCCGCCCCCTACCGCCTGTTTGCCCTTTCCAATCTTGCGTCGCTGCTCGCGCTGCTCTCGTATCCGGTCGCCGTCGAACCCGTGCTTACGCTCGTCAGACAATCCATTTCGTGGTCGGCGGCCTACGCCATTTTCGTAATCCTTTGCGCCGCCACGGCAATCTCCACGCTGCGCCACGCCCCGTTACACGCTGCCGAGCGCGAGCAAGCTTCTGCGGCGGGTGACGGTCTGCCTGCGCCCTCTGTTCGCGATCGCCTCCTGTGGGTCGTGTTGGCCGCGATGAGCTCGTGTCTGCTGCTGGGCGTAACCAATCATCTAACACAGAACATTCCATCGATCCCGTTCTTATGGGTCGTGCCGCTATCGTTGTATCTCATCACGTTCATTCTTTGCTTCGATCATCCACGTTGGTACGTGAGACCTTTGTTCCTGGCGGCTGCCGCACTGATGCTGCCGGCCATGGCGTGGTTCAGCGAATCGCTCAACTTGTGGGTGGCCGCGCCGCTGTATGCAACCGGCCTGTTCATACTGTGCATGGTCTGTCATGGCGAGCTGTATCGCACGCGGCCGGGCCCCAGCCATCTCACAACGTTCTATTTGATGATCGCCGTCGGCGGCTCACTGGGCGCACTCGCGATAGGTCTCGGTGCGCCGATGGTGCTGCATGGCTACTACGAGCTCGCAATCGCGCTCGTCCTGTGCGCATTGCTTTTTGCGTGGCAGGCCCGCGGAGCGACCTGGTGGCTGACTTCCGGCGCCGTGGCAGTGTGCGTGGCGACCATTGCAATCGCTGTTTACCAGGTGCGCGAGTACCGCACTGATATGCGTGTCATGGTACGCAACTTCTATGGGGTTGTGCGTACCCGTGATTTCCCGGAGCCACCTCGCTTTCGGGCGATGTATCACGGTGCAATCAACCACGGCGGGCAGTTCCTCGATGCGGCGTATCGCCGGCTGCCGACGACATACTTCAGCCGAACGAGCGCGTATGGCCGTGTGTTCGAGAGCCTCCCCGCAGGTGCGCGAAGAGTCGGCATCATCGGTCTGGGCGCAGGCGCGCTCGCCGCCTACGGCCGGCGCGGAGATGTGTTCCGCTTCTACGAGATCGATCCGCAGGTCGCCGCTGTAGCGATGAGGGAGTTCAGCTTTCTGCGCGACACACCCGCTCAGGTCGACATCGTGCTGGGTGACGGACGCCTCTCGCTCGAGCGCGAGCAGCCGCAAGGCTACGACTTGCTTGCGATCGATGCGTTTGCGGGTGATTCGATCCCGATGCACCTCATTACCCGTGAAGCGATGGCGACCTATATACGGCACCTGAAACCCGACGGCGCAATCGTTTTTCAGGCGACGAATCGTTTTGTCGATATTTCCCCGGTGGTCGAGCGGCTTGCCGCGCAGTTCGGGTATACGGCAGTTCTCGTGTCCGATTCGCAGGACAATTCGGAAAGCAATGGCGTCGAGTACTGGACTTCTCATACCGAGCAGATCATCGTCACGCGAAGCGCGGCGTTGCTCGCCGCTCAGCCGGTGCGCTCCGTTGCGCAAGTGCTGTTCCCGAGGCCGGGCTTCCGTGTGTGGACTGACGACTTCTATAACCTGTTGCATGTTCTCAAACCCTGACGCACCGACGCCTGCTTCACGCTATCCAGCGATCCGCGCTAAGGAAAAAATGCCTCCTGATCAAATCTTGCGCAGTTCCGGTTTTGTCTGGGCGTAGCCCGGTGTAATGTGTCGAGCCATCGATGGTTCACCGTTTACCCCCAGAGTTATCCACAAATTTTGTGGATGGTTTTGAGGTGCCGGTCAGCGTTGGTTTTTACAATTATATCAATGCCTTACGCGGGACGCCGCAGCCCGCCCGAGTTAGCTTAGAGCTGCCGTACGAAACTCTGTATCCCTTTGAGGAGCATCTCGACTGCGATTGCTGTCAGGAGCAGGCCCATCAGCCGTTCCAACGCCGCCAGTCCGCGAGCGCCTACGAGCTTGGCTATGCGGTCCGCGAAGAGCAGCAATAGAAGCGTAGCGACCGCGGAAATGGTCAGGGCGCCGGCCCACTCCCAGACGCGTTCCGGAGCGCGCGCGACCATGAGCACCACGGTTGCGATCGCGGTCGGGCCGGCGATCGAAGGGATCGCAAGCGGGACGATGAAGGGCTCGCCAGTGTGAAACGCGTCGCCGAAGATGCCCCGTGGGTGCGTGAAAATGAGCCGCAGCGCGATGATGAAGAGTATGACGCCTCCTGCGATGTTGAGGGACACGTCCGATAAGCCGAGCAGCCGCAGGATCGCAGGACCGAAGAACACGAACAGGAGCAGCACGGCGTAGGCGATCAGACATTCGCGCACGATGATTCGCAGGCGGCGCTCGGGCGGCACGTTGCGCAAAAGCGAGACGAAGAGCGGAACGTTGCCGACTGGATCCATGACGAGCAGCAGGATCACGACGGCGGAGGAGAGAGAGATGTCCACTGGAACAGTAGGCGATGGAAAATCCAAAAAGCGTCAACGCCAAGGTCGCAAAGGAACAACAAAGGACACCAAGGCGTATTTCGTTACTTGGAGCGCAGTAGAACTCGGTTGTGATCCTTTCTCAGATCGGCCCGAAATCAGACGGGCGTGAAACTGTTATTGCTGCTCGCTGAGCTTGATCCCTTGGCGCCCTTTTATCTTCTTTTTGCGCTGGCACCTAATAATCAAACAGATTCCGCCGCGCGTGCTGCAAATGCGCGAGTATCGAATCACGCGCGCGTTCGGCATCGCGGGCTTTCAGCGCCTGGACGATCGCGCGATGTTCCGACTGGTATTTCAGCCGGCGTTCAGGCGTCACGATGCGGTCCTTGAGCTTGCCCCATTCCGATTGCTCCCGGACCGCCGCCACCATGTCGAGCACGCGCGTCACGAAGCGGTTGTGCGTCGCCGTCGCAAGCGCCTGGTGTAAGGCGGCGTCCCACAACTCGAACTCGTCCAGGGTCGTCGCACGTTCGGCTTTCTCGATGCACATTTCCATACGCTCGAAATCAGCAGCGGTCGCGTTGGTTACGATGAGCTCAGCCAGCGCGGGCTCGATGCGCAACCGCGCTTCCATGAGCTCGGCGGGACTCGTGTGCGTGACGCTGTCGGCAGGGAAGTGCGCGGCCTCGGAGGGACCGCCTGCGAGAAAGGTGCCGCGGCCGACGTGGCGAGTAATCGAACCTTCAGCTTCGAGCTGCGCCAGCGTCCGTCGCACGGCATTGCGCGGCACTGCAAAGCGTTTTGCGAGCTCGCGCTCGGTTGGAAGCTTCGTCCCAGGCGCAAGTTTGCCGTCAGCCGCACTGCTCACAATATAGTCGCGTATGCGCCGTGCTCGGCTGCGCGATGAATCGCGGTTTACCGATGCCGCCAATGTGTGCCTCGCGTGTTTAGTCGATCGATTGTGCGCTGGTGAACCAATAAGGTCAATTGGTTCGTTTCATTGACAATTGGTTCATCGGCGCCTAGCATCCACAGCCATAAATCAGCCATGACGCGGGACCCCACCCCGCTCGTTGTTCATTCCTGGAGGAGCATGATCGGCACCGTAAAACTCGGACTGATTTCCGAAGGCACGAATACGTGGCCGCTCTACATCGCGCAATCGTGCGGGCAGTTCGCACGCGAAGACATTGCCGTAGACGTCACAGTTACGGGTTCGTCGGTCCGGCAGCAACACGAGTTGATCCGCGGCGGCTTCGACATCGGATTTCAGCAGGCGGATCACGTCATACGGGCAGTCGAGCAGGGCAGCGATCTTTTCATTTTCATGCCGCATGGCCATGCGCCCGATCTCTCTCTGGTGGCAGCGCCGGGCACGCAGAACATCGGTGAATTTCGGGGACGAACCATCGCGGTGGATGGTGCTCGTACCGGCTATGCGTTGCTGCTGAGGCGCCTCCTCAGGGAGGACGGACTCACTGATGCGGAAATCGTGTTCGAGGAGTTCGGAGGCTCACGTGAGCGCTACGACGCCCTGAAAAGCGGCAAGGCTGCTGCGAGCTTGTTAAATCCGCCCTTCGATGCGAGTCTCGCTGTGGAAGGTTATGCCGTGCTCGCGCGCATGCCGACGCGTTTCCCAACCTATCCCGGATCCGTGATGGCCGCTCGGCGCAGTTGGGCGCGCGAGCACGAGCAACTGATGTTCGCTTTCGTGTGCGCTTACGATGCCGCATATGCCTGGTTGCAGGATGCGTCGAACCATGGGCAGGCGCTCGACATGTTGCCCGCACATCTGAATATCGCACCGGCGGCCGCTCTGAAAGCCTTGAAGGAGTTTGCGCAACGTCCGCGGCCCCAGCTCAAGGCTGAAGGGCTGCAGCAGGTGATCGACATCGTGTGGGAAGCGGAGGGCTATCTCACGCCGAAAAGCAGGCCAGAGCGTTACATGGACCTTTCCTACATGAACCAGGCGCTCGATGCATAGCGTGCAGAGAGGAACGTATGGAAGCAGCCTCTAAGCCCCGGGACGCACGAGTCGACGCGGCAATCGCTCACTGGGCACCGCGTTTTGTAGCGAATGGTGTGCCCCTCACCGATTTCCAGGAAGTTACCGCAGCGATCGAGCGCTGGGAGGACTGGTGCAGCGCCTGGTCACGCCGCGCATCGGTGCACGAGGGGCTGGGCAACGAGGCGCTGGCGGGTGGGCACCCGTTATCCGGCGCCGAGCATTTGACGCGCGCCGCGGTCTGCTACCACTTTGCCAAGTTCGTTTTCGTTCACGACATCGAGCAGATGCGCGCTGCGCATGAGAAAGCAGTCGCATGCCGTCTGGCTGCGCTGCCTCACCTCGATCCACCCGGAGAGCGCGTAGAGATACCCTACGAAGGAAAGCTTCTGTACGGCATTCTGCGCAAACCGGACGGCGCCTCGCGTGCGCCCCTCGTCATCATGTGCATGGGGCTCGATTCGGCGAAGGAGGAAATGGATGCGTACGAATCGATCTTTCTCGCTCGCGGTATGGCGACGCTCAGCTTCGATGGACCCGGTCAGGGGGAAGCCGAGTACGAGTTACGCATTCGAGGCGATTACGAGGTTGCGGTAAAAAGCGTCGTCGATTGGGTGAAGACCCGCAGCGACATCGACTTCGACCGGATCGGCCTATGGGGCGTCTCGCTCGGCGGCTACTATGCACCGCGCGCGGCTGCGTTCGAAAAGCGCGTGAAAGCGTGCATTGCGCTCTCCGGACCGTACGACTGGGCCAGTCTCTGGCCGCAGATGAACCCCCTCACCCGCGAAGCGTTCCGCGTACGCGCGAAGTGCGCGAGCGCAGAAGCTGCGCACGATTATGGCCGCGGCCTCACGCTCAAAGGCGTCGCGTCGAACATTACGTGCCCGCTGTTCATCGTGGCCGGCAAGCTCGATCGCATCGTGCCCTGGCAGGACGGGGAGCGCCTTGCTCGAGCGGTCCGCGGTCCGGTCGAATTTTTGCTGATTCACGACGGGAATCACGTGGCGAACAATCGAGCTTATCGTTACCGGACGCAATCGGCGGACTGGATGGCGCAGCAACTCGCCGCTGCACGCTAGCGCGCGGTCATCGATCATTCTCGGTAAGGCCATCAGAACGAGGAACAAATATGAGATTCATCGCCCACAGCGCACGCACGGCAGCCGTGCTCGCTGCCGCAATGGCTGCGCCGTGCGCGCACGCGCAACCGCAGAAGTTTCCGTCGAAGCCCATACGGATGATCGTGCCGTTCTCCGCCGGCAGCCAGACCGACATCCTCGCGCGGCTCATCGGCCAAAAGATGAACGAGAACTGGGGACAGCAGATCGTCGTCGACAATCGGCCGAGCGCCGGCGGCACGATCGCAGCGGGGATCGTCGCGACCGCACCGGCGGATGGGCACACGCTCATGTTGCACTCGGTCGGTCACGCGATCAATGCATCGCTTTATACCAAGCTGCCATTCGATACGTTGCGCGATTTCGCCGGCGTCTCTCAGGTGGCGAGCGTTCCGAACGTGCTGGTGGTGGCGCCCTCGCTCGGCGTTAAATCGGTGAAAGACCTGATCGCGCTCGCGAAGCAGAAACCGGGTGCGATCAACTTCGGTTCCGCGGGCATCGGCAGCGGCACGCACATTAACGCCGAGCAGTTCAAGGTCGCCGCCGGGATCAACGTCGTGCATGTCCCGTACAAAGGCACGCCTGAAACGCTGACCGACACCATGACGGGCCGCATCCAGTTCTTCTTCTCGCCGCTGGTGCCTGCGACGCCTTTCATCAAGGAAGGCCGGCTGCTCGCGTTGGCGGTGAGCACGGCGCAGCGCTCCCCGGTTCTGCCTGACGTGCCCACGGTTGCTGAGGCAGCACTGCCGGGATTCGAGTACGATCAGTGGTACGGAATCCTCGCGCCGCGCGCGACGCCCAAGCCGGTGCTCGACCAGCTTTCGAAAGAGATCGCGCGCATCCTCGACCTGCCCGACGTGCGCAAGACTTTCCAGACGCAGGGCGCCGTCGCCAAGCCGAGCACGCCCGAGCAGTTCGATGCTTTCATTCGCGTCGAGATCGATAAGCTGGCAAAAGTCATCAAGGCGGCAGGCGCTCGTGCAGACTGAGATCGCGATGAAAGCACTTTCATTATTTGTCGCAGCTGCACTCACGTTCATCTGCAGCGCGCCCCGCGCACAGGAATTTCCGGCGAAGCCGATCCGGTTCGTGGTCCCCTTCGCTGCAGGCAGTGCGACGGATGCGCTCGCGCGCATCATCGGACAGAAAATGACTGAAGCCTGGGGCCAGCAGGTGATCGTCGAGAACAGGCCCGGTGCGGGAAGCGTCGTCGGCACCGCGGTTGCGGCGAAATCGCCACCCGACGGCTACACGCTGCTCATGGTATCGGCGAGTCATGCGATCAACGCGACGCTCTACAGCAAGCTTCCTTTCGACCCCATCAAGGATTTTGCCGGCGTGACGCCGGTAGCGCTGATTCCGAACGTGCTGATCCTGCATCCTTCGGTGCCGGCGAAAAACGTGAAAGAGCTCGTGGCGCTCGCTAAGGCGAGACCGGGGGCGCTGAACTACGCGTCGGCGGGAATCGGATCCGCCTCGCACCTCAACGGCGAGCTTTTTCGCAGCACGGCGGGCATCAATATCGTTCACGTGCCTTTCAAGGGTTTCGCCGATCAGGTGACGGAGATCATCGCCGGGCGCCTGGAAATGACGTTCGCGCCGGCGATCCTCGCAACGCCGCACATCCAGGCGAATAAAGTGCGGCCTATTGCGGTCAGCACGACCAAGCGCTCTGCGGCTTTTCCTCAGTTGCCGACGATGGTGGAGGCCGGCGTCAAGGATTGCGTGTTCGATCCATGGTTTGGTGTGCTAGTCCCTGCCGGAACGCCGAAGCCTACGATCGACAAGCTCAACGCGGGCATCGCCAAGATCCTGCAGCTGTCCGATGTCAGCAAGCAGATGCAGAATCAGGGCGCCGACCCTTTCCCGATGACACCCGATCAGTTCGATCAGTATTTGCGCTCTGAAGTCGTCAAGCTGGGTAAGATCGTCAAAGACTCCGGCGCGAAAGCGGAATAACGAACATGGCGGCTGTAGCAAAAGACAAACGCGTCGAGATCGCAATTCACAACTGGGCGCCGCGCTTCGTGTCCGCCGGCGTTCCGCTCGCGGACTTCGACGAAGTGACGGCGGCGATTACGCATTGGGACGAGTGGTGTGCGGTGTGGTCGCAGCGCGGCAGTGTGCACGAGGGGCTCGGGCGCGAAGCGCTTGCAGCGGGTTACGCGCTCTCCGCCGCAGGCCATCTAACGCGGGCTGCGCTGTGTTACCACTTCGGCAAATTCATGTTTGTGCACAAGCCGGAGGAAATGCGCCGCGCACACGAGAAAGTCGTCGAGTGCCGCAATCTCGCGCTCCCGCATCTCGATCCACCAGGAGAGCGCGTCGCGATTCCCTATGAAGGCAAAAGGCTCTACGGCATTCTGCGCAAGCCGAACGACATAGAACGCGCGGCGGTTGTCATCATGTGCGTCGGCCTCGACTCGACCAAGGAAGAGCTCGATGTCTACGAGAACATCTTTCTGGAGCGCAAGATGGCGACGCTTGCGTTCGACGGGCCAGGCCAGGGCGAAGCCGAATACGACATGGCGATCCGCGGCGATTACGAAGCGCCGGTGCAGGCGGTAATCGAATACATCAAGACACGTGGCGATTTCGATCTGGATCGCATTGGCGTCATGGGCGTTTCGCTCGGAGGTTACTATTCGGCGCGAGCTGCGGCATTCGACAAACGCATCGCAGCGTGTCTTTCGTTCTCGGGGCCGTACAGCTGGGTCGAAATCTTCGATGGGCGCAACGAGCTTTCGCGCGAAGCTTTCCGTGTGCGCAGCCACAGCAGGACGATGGAAGAGGCGCGGGAGAAAGCGATGACGCTGACGCTAGAAGGCGCAGCGATGAATATCACGTGTCCGATTTACATCGTCGCGGGTGAGCTCGATCGCCTCACGCCGCCATCGAATGCCGAACGCATCGCAGCCGAAGTATCGGGACCGAAAGTCCTCCAGATCGTGAAAGGCGGCAATCACGTGGTCAACAATCGCCGCTATGCCTACCAGACTCAGGCGGCAGACTGGATGGCGGAGCAGTTGCGCGTGCCAAAAAGCTGAACGGCGTGCGACGTGATGGTCAGGTTTAAATTTGCTTAGCGGCGCGGCCGCCTAAGCGGTGTTCTGAGTGACTGCAAATCAGGAAGCAATGTGAGGTTTTGATATGGATATGCCAACAGGTAAAAAAGACGAGCGCGTGCTGTCCGCGATTTCGCACTGGGCACCCCGCTTCGTGATCAACGGGGTGCCGCTCACCGATTTTCAGGAGGTGACTGCAGGCATAGAGCGGTGGGAGGACTGGTGCAATGCGTGGAGCGCGCGCGCCGGTGTGCACGAGGAGCTCGGCAATACATCGCACGCGCAGGGATTCAACCTCTCCGCAGGCGAGCACTGGACGCGGGCGGCCGTGTGCTATCACTTCGGCAAGTTTCTCTTCGTGAACGACATGGCGCAGCTGCGGCAGGCGCACATGAAATCGGTCGAGTGCCGCAATCGAGCACTCCCGCTTTTGCGGCCGCCCGGCGAGCGCGTGGCCATCCCTTACGAAGGCAAGCACCTCTATGGAAATTTTCGCAAGCCGCTCGGCGTCACGCGGGCGCCGGTCGTCGTCATGTGCATGGGCCTCGACTCCGCCAAGGAGGAGATGGACGACTACGAGAACCGTTTCCTCAAGCGCGGTCTCGCGACGCTCGCATTCGACGGTCCGGGCCAGGGTGAAGCCGAGTACGAGTTTCCGATCTGTCCCGAGTACGAGAAACCTGTGGCCGCGGTAATCGATTACCTCGAAACGCGTTCCGACATCGACGCGGGGCGGATCGGCATATGGGGCGTTTCGCTCGGCGGTTATTACGCGCCTCGCGCCGCGGCATTTGAAAAGCGCATCAAGGCGTGCGTTGCGCTCTCCGGCGCCTACGAGCGCAAGCCGACATTCGAAGGGCGTCCGATCATCAATGTCGAAGCGTTTCGAGTGCGCTCCCACAGTGCGAACCTCGAAGAAGCGAGCAAGACGGCGGCGCGCATGACCTTGCGCGGCCACGCCACGAACATCACATGCCCTATCTACATCGTTGCCGGCACCAAAGACCGGCTGACCTCGCCCGAAGAAGCGCGGAAGCTCGCCGCCGAAGTTTCAGGACCGTGCGTGCTCTCGGTCATCGAAGGGGGCAATCACGTCGTGAACAACCTGTGGTACCGCTATCGAGATCAGACCGCGGACTGGATGGCCACTCAGCTCGCGCCAAACGCGAATGAGCGCAAATAGCAAACCGAAAGACTGAAATGGCAACCAAAACCAGAAAGAGGCAGCCGAAGCGCATTACGCCGTCGGACATCGATCCTAAGCGGCGTGTGTCCGAAGCGCCTGACGTTCTCGTGGACCCCGCGGATCCGAACCACCGCTGGGAGCGCCCGTTACAGGCGCCGGGGCGTATGCAGGTGGATTTCGAGGAGCGCGTCGACTTTCGTCGCTTGCATAACTACCGGCTTGCACGAACCCGCAACGCTCTGGCGAGATCAGGACTCGGCGCGTTGCTCGTATTCGATCAATACAACATCCGCTATATCTCGAGCACCGTCATCGGAGAATGGGCGCGGGACAAGCTCACGCGCTGGTGTTTGCTTACCGGCAATGGTGAGCCGTGGGTGTGGGATTTCGGCTCTGCGGCGAGACATCACAAGATCTATGCGCCATGGCTGCCGAAGAACCATTGCCTGGCGGGCCTCACCGGTTTGCGTGGCGCCGTGTCGCCGCGAGTCGGTCTTTTCGAGCAGATGGCGCAGGAAGTGAAAGACGTTCTACAGCAGGAAGGTGTCGCCGACATGCCGGTCGGCATTGACGTCGTAGAACCGCCTTTCCTGTTCGCGCTGCAGAAGCTTGGGATCGAAGTGCGCGATGGGCAGCAGATCATGCTCGATGCGCGCGAAATCAAAAGCCACGACGAGATCACGCTGCTTAACATGGCCGCCGCGATGGGCGATGGCGTGTATCAGGACATTTTCGAAGCGCTGAAGCCGGGCGTGCGCGAGAACGAAATCGTCGCGATGGCCACGAAGCGTCTCTACGAGATGGGCTCCGACTGCGTCGAAGCGATCAATGCGATTGCCGGCGAGCGCTGCAGTCCGCACCCGCACAATTTCACCGACCGCATGATCCGCCCCGGCGATCAGGCGTACTTCGACATCATCCAGTCGTACATGGGTTACCGGACGTGCTACTACCGCACGTTTACTGTGGGCTCGGCGACGAAATCGCAGCACGACGCATACAAGAAAGCGCGGCAGTGGATGGACAACGCGATCGCGATGCTGAAGCCCGGCGTTTCGACGGACAAAGTGGCACGAGCGTTTCCGAAGAGCACCGAGATCGGGTTCGAGACCGAAATGTCGGCGTTCGGACTCAACTTCTGCCACGGGCTCGGGCTCGGTCTGCACGAGCGGCCGCTGATATCGAGGCTGAACTCGTTCAAGGATCCGTACGAGCTCAAAGAAGGAATGGTGTTCGCGGTGGAGACGTTCTGCCCGGCGAGCGATGGCGTCTCAGCCGCGCGGATCGAAGAAGAGGTCGTGCTGACGCCGAAAGGAGCACAAGTGATAACGCTGTTTCCGGCGCAGGAGCTTCCGATAGCTAATAAGTACTAACAGCTTTTAACCACGAAGGACACGAAGGACACGAAGGACACGAAGGAAAGCAACAGCTCAACACGAAGAACAAAAGGGAAATAGAAGCAAATGAAGAACGCGGAAGGCACTTGTCGTTTGTGCATTTTCGTTTCGTGCCATGACGCTCTTTCGGTTTCCATCGTGTCCTTTGTGTCCTTCGTGGTAAATGCTTTTCGGTTTTTCCTGGCGCTAATGCTGTCTGTTTTGAGGTGATCAGTGGACACAACCGTTAAACGTAAGAAACCCGCGCAACCCGACATCGACATCGGTCAGGAAACGCGCATGGAGCTCTACCGCCTGCAGCTCGAGCTGCGCTATTGCGAGAAGCGCGCGTACGATCTCTTCCTGCAGAACCTGATCAAAGGCACGAGCCATCTGTCCCTCGGCCAGGAGGCGATTGCCGCTGCGTTCGGCGTGGCGATGCGTCCGGATGACTGGACGTTCTGCACCTATCGCGGCCACGCCCACACGCTCGCGCGCGGCGCGTCGATGACCGGCGTGCTCGGTGAGCTCATGGGACGGCAATGCGGTCTTCTCGGCGGCAAAGGCGGATCGATGCACCTGACCGACGTCAAGCACGGTGCGATGGGTTCGTATGCGATCATCGGTGCGCATCTGCCGGTCGCAGCAGGTGCGGCGTGGAGTGCGCAATATCGCGGCACTGAGCAAGTCGCAGTCTGCTTCTTCGGCGACGGCACGACGAACATCGGCGCGTTCCACGAAGCGCTCAACTTCTCTGCCGTATGGAAGCTGCCGGTCATCTTCGTGTGCGAAAACAATTTGTACATGGAGTACACGCCGATCGATACGGTCACTGCGGTCAAGCACCCGGCTGCGGACCGCGCGTCAGCCTACGGTCTCGAATCGATTGTGATCGATGGCAATGACGCCGACGAGGTCTACAAGACGGCAGTTAAATATATGACGCGCGCCCGAAAAGGCGGAGGCCCGGCGCTGATCGAGGCAATGACCTACCGTCACAGCGGGCACTCGCGCGCTGACCCTGCGAAGTATCGGCCCGATGGCGAGCTCGAGAAGTGGCTCAAGCGTGATCCGATCGATATGTATCGCAGCCGTTTGCTCGAGCTGGGGTTTGCCGAGGCGACACTCAAGGACATGGAAGCAGAGGCGATGAAGAAAGTGAAT
This sequence comes from Betaproteobacteria bacterium, assembly GCA_028291945.1. Taxonomy (GTDB): domain Bacteria; phylum Pseudomonadota; class Gammaproteobacteria; order Burkholderiales; family SG8-41; genus JAQGMV01. The sequence goes on along the minus strand of JAQGNH010000019.1, from coordinate 7,770 downwards.
CACGCGACCGAAGCGGCCAAGGTGTCGCCGGTGCCCGGGCTCGACGCGATCGAGAAGGACGTCTGGGCCAACGGAGGTGCAGCATGGCGGAATTAACATACCGCGATGCGGTCGCGGCGGGCATCGCGCAGGAGATGGCTCGCGATGAAAGCGTCGTGTTCCTGGGCGAAGACATTGGCGCTGCAGGTGGTGTGTTCAAGGCGACCGTCGGACTGTTCGAGCAATTCGGGCCCAGGCGCGTGCGCGATTGTCCGATCTCGGAGCAGGCGATCCTCGGCGCCGCGATGGGCGCAGCGATGACCGGGTTGCGCCCGATCGCAGAGATCATGTTCTCGGATTTTCTGGCGGTGTGCTGGGACATCGTCGCGAACGAGATCGCCAAAACGCGCTACATGACCAATGGTCAGATCTCGTTGCCGCTCGTGATCCGTACTGCCAATGGCGCCGGCTCGCGTTTCGGCGCACAGCATTCGCAAGCCGTAGAGAACTGGGCGATGGCGATCCCCGGCATCAAGGTCGTCGCGCCGGCATTTCCCGCCGATGTCAAAGGTCTGCTCGCTGCTGCGGTGCGCGACCCGGATCCGGTTCTGTTCTTCGAGCAGAAATCGCTGTACTCCATGAAAGGCGAAGTGCCCGACGGGGAATACGTCGACGAACTGGGCAAAGCCCGCGTGCTTCGCCATGGCACGGACTGCACGATCGTGGCGCTGGCGTCGATGGTGCACAAGTCGCTCGATGCAGCGCAGATACTCGAGAAGGAACACGGCATCTCGTGCACCGTCATCGACGTGCGTTCGCTCGTGCCGCTCGATACACAGACGATACTCTCCGAAATCGTGAAGACCGGGCGTCTGGTCACCGTCGAAGAAAACCCGCGGCTGTGCGGATGGGGCGCCGAGATTGCATCGATTGCAGCGGACGAATGCTTCTGGAATCTCGACGGTCCGATCCTGCGCATTACAACGCCGCACATTCCGTTGCCGTCTGCGGACCAGCTCGAAGACGCGACGATTCCGTCGGTGGAGCGGATCGTGAGAGAGATCCGCGATAAGATCGACTGAAGTGGTCTTCGAGGCAAAACCAAAGTTATAACCACAAAGGACACGAAGGACATAAAGGAACATCGAACAGCTTCAAGGCAGGGAGATCGAACAACAAAGGTCTCTTGTATGTACACGCAGATGGTCTTGCGTCCTTTGAAAGTTTTTTGATTTCCTTCGTGTCCTTTGTGCCCTTCGTGGTAAATGCTTTTCGCTGTTCAGGAGCAGTCGATGGACGTAATCATGCCGCAGCTCGGCGAAACCGTTGCCGAAGGCGTAGTCACCAAGTGGTACAAGAAAGTCGGCGATGCTGTGAAAGCCGACGAAGTACTTTTCGACGTCGAGACCGACAAAGTCAGCACTGAGATTCCGGCCCAGGCGACCGGCGTCGTCGCCGAAATACTGGTTCAGGAAGGCGTGACAGCGAAGGTCGGTGAACGGCTCGCCGTTATCCGCGAGAGCCAGGCCGCTGCGGCTGCACCGACCACGGCTCCGCTTGCGGCCGCGATCAGCGCCGATGGCACCGGCGCGCAACGCATCAGCCCGACTGCCGCGCACGCGTCCGAAATCGCCAAGCCACCGCTCGTGCCCAGCGAAGGTGCACAGGCGAGGCTGTCCCCTGTCGTGCGCAAGCTGATGTCCGAGCACGCCCTGAGCCCGGGCGAGATCCAGGGCACCGGCCGCGACGGCCGCATTACGCGCGAGGACGTTACGAGTCACGTGGCGAAACGCGGGGAGCAGCCGGAATCGCGGACGATGCCGCCGGTGACGCCGGTGACGCGTGCACCGCAGACGCCGTCCGAGCGCATCGAACCCACGGCGCCGTCGGCGCTAAAACCTGCGCTCACCGGAAGTCCGGGACAGGTGCTCCCGCTCAATGCCGTGCGCAAGCGCGTAGCCGAAAACATGACGAGGTCGTGGACCACGGTGCCGCACGTGCTGCAAGTGGTGGAAGCCGATTTCTTCCGCGTCGAACAGGCGCGCCGCGAGCTTGGTGCCGCGTGGAAGGAACGCGAAGGCCACAGCCTCACGTATCTGCCGTTCGTCGTGCGTGCCCTGTCGATCGCGCTCGGCCGCTATCCCAAGCTGAATTCGACTTTCGGCAGCGATACGATTACCGTGCAGCGCCGGATCAATATCGGCATCGCGGTCGACATGAATTTCGAAGGGTTGATGGTGCCGGTCGTCAAAGACGTTCCTAACAAATCCCTGCCGCAACTCGCGCGAGAGATCAACGATCTCGCAGGGCGAGCGCGTGCAGGAAAGCTCAAGCCGGACGAGCTTACCGAAGGCACGTATACGATCACCAACAATGGCGCTTACAGCACCGTGATCACTGCGCCTATCATCAACCAGCCGCAGGTCGCGATATTATCTACGGACGCCGTGCGCAAAAAGCCAGTCGTCATCGAATCACCGGAAGGCGACAGCATTGCGGTTCGTCCGGTCGGTGTGCTCGCGCAAAGCTTCGATCATCGCGCGGTCGACGGTGCTTATGCCGCGGCATTCCTGCGCGAGCTGAAGCTGATCATCGAAACCCGCAGCTGGTCCCAGGATCTGCAGTCGTGAGCACGCTTGCAACATCAGCGCACTCGGCGCTCGTCGATCCTGAATGGCTGAGCGAGCACCTCAGTGACCCAAATGTGCAGCTGATCGAAATCGCCGGGATGGGACAGGAGCAGATGCAGGCGTATAACGCGGGCCATATCCCAGGGGCGCTGGGATGGGAATGGAAAGCGATGCTGTGGGACAGTCACATGCGTGATTTCCCTGATGCCGAATTGTTCGCACGCAGGCTCGGCGAAGCGGGCATCGGCAACAATACGACGGTCGTTTTCTATGGCGAGCCGGTGCAGTTCGGCATCTACGCGTGGTGGGCATTCAAGTACTGCGGTCACGCAAAAGTGAAGGTACTCGACGGCGCACGCCATCGCTGGACATCGGAAGGCCGGCCGCTTACGTCTGAACGCAGCGCAGTTCGCAAAGCCTTGACCTACACGCCCGTGAATCGTAACGAGCAGATGCGCATCGGCCGTGACGAACTGCGCCAGGCGCTCGGCAATTCCGGGCAGGTGATACTCGATGGGCGCTCCACCGAAGAATATAAAGGTGAGCGCGTCGGAGTCCCGGGCAACCCGGATTCGGGCGCTTTGCGCTATGGACGCATACCGGGCGCGCGGCATCTCATGTTCGAAGAGCTGCTGAACGCAGACAAAAGCTTCAAGTCCGAGGACGAGATGCGTAACGTTGTCAAAGCGCGAGGCGCGACATCTGACGCCCCTGTCGTCACGTACTGCCGCATGAGTCATCGGGCGACGGTCCTCTACTTCGCGCTGACCGAGCTCCTCGGCTACGAAAAGGTTCGCGTCTACGACGGCTCGTGGACCGAATGGGGCAATCTTGTCGGCGCCCCGATCGAAAGGTAAATCACTCGTGGCTCGCATCGAAGTGCTGCCTTCCGCCGGCCCGCTCGGGGCAGAGATCTGGTGCGGCGACTTGCGATCGCTCGACGACGTGACGGCGGCCGAGATTCGCCAGGCGTGGCTCGACCACCTCGTCGTACTGTTCCGTGGCCAGCGATTCAGCGATGCCGATCTGATCGCGTTCGGCAGGCGTTTCGGCGAGTTCCAGTATTCGAATCCCTTGCCGAGCCCGCTTGCCAACGAAGGTAAAGTCGCGCAGGGCGGAAGGCAGGATGCACATCCCGAAATTACGGTGGTGTCGAACGTGATCGAAAACGGCGTCGCCCTTGGAGGACTCGGTGACGGCGAGCTCGTGTGGCACAGCGACATGTCGAGCTTCGAAGCGCCGCCGAATCAGACGACGCTGTATGCGCTTGACGTCCCGCCCAGCGGCGGTCGGACCGGCTTCAACAATATGTATGCCGCGTACGACACGCTGCCCGAGGCGCTGCGTTCGCGCATCGAGAACCTGATGCTGAAGCACGATGCGACGATCGACGCGGCAGGCTATGTGCGCCGGAATTTCGCGCACGCCGAAAACGCCGATGTCCGAACGAGCCCGGGCGCGGTGCACCCGCTAGTACGCACGCACCCCGAGACTCACCACAACTGCCTGTTTCTTGGAAGGCGCGTCAAGTCCTATCTCGTCGGATTACAGCTCGAAGAATCGGAAGCGCTGCTCGACACCGTCTGGACGCACGCGACACAAGCCGGGCTGGCCTGGTTTCACGACTGGCAGCCGGGTGATGTGCTCATGTGGGACAACCGGTGCGTGATGCACCGGCGCGAACCGTTCGATCCGAAGGCGCGCCGAGTCCTGCATCGGCTGGTGATAAAAGGAACGAAGCCATTCAATAAACCCGAGGCGGTTACAAGCGGGCGACATCCCCGCGCCGCGCTCGCGTAACTGGAGAACACAGCAATGTCGAACATGAAGCAGCACAAGCTCGGCTGGATCGGAATCGGCCGCATGGGCTATGCAATGGCGGAGCGCCTCGCGAAATCGGGCTGCGATATCTCGGTATGGAACCGCACGCGCGCGAAAGCGGAGCCGCTTGCCAAGTCCGGCGCGAAGGTGGCGAGCGCGCTCGCCGATCTCAGTGAATGCGACATCGTGTTCACGATGGTCTCGACAGGAAAGGACGTGAAGGAAGTTCTGTTCGGCGCAAACGGCGTCATGGCCAAAGGCAAGGCGCCGAAGATCGTCGTCGACAGCACTTCGATCTCGCTCGAGGAATCGGCGGAAATTCGCGAGAAGCTCGCCAAGCACAACGTCAAGTTCCTCGCTGCGCCCGTTTCGGGAAATGCAAAAGTCATCAAGGCTGGAAAGCTCACCGTCGTCGCCTCAGGACCTCAGGATGCCTTTGATGCGGTCGCGCCGTATCTTTCGGCGATCGGCCAGGGCGTTTCCTATGTAGGTGATGGTGAGCTCTCGCGTATCGCCAAGATCTGCCACAACGTGATGCTGGGTGTCGTCATTCAGAATCTATGCGAGATCACGATACTCGCCGAGAAAGCCGGCATGAAGCGGCATGCCTTTCTCGATTTCCTCAACAAGAGCGTCATGGGCTCGATGTTTACGCGCTACAAGACGCCCGCACTTTCCAATCTCGATTTTCACGTCACGTTCACACCGGAGCTCCTGCGCAAGGACATCGACCTCGGCTTGAACGCAGGCAAGACGTATGGAGTGCCCATGCCGTTGACCTCACTCACGCGCGACATTGTTCAGACGTTGATCGGTCATGGCTTTACCGACCAGGATTTCTCCACGCTGCTCCTGCTCCAGGCGAAAGCGTCGGGCATGGAACTGAAGCCCGAGAACGTCGAAATCGGGGACGGACTGTCGAGCTGAATTCAGCGCAAGTTGTTCGCGTTATCGGCACCACCAATCTTGCTTCTTCAGCCTGGAGAAGGTTCGCTTATGAGGGAGGATATGCATGGGGAAGATTGATTACCTCGAAGGCTCCGAGCATCAGAAGAGCCGCGCATTTTCACCCGCGGTCATCACGGAAGGCGGCAAGACCGTGTGGCTGGCGGGACAGACGACGCTCGTCGACGAGGAAGGCGCCAGTATCGCCGGGGACTGCTCCGCGCAGGCTCGCACCATCTTTGCCTTGATGGAGAAGACGCTGAGAAGATGCGGCGGCACGCTGGCCAATCTGGTGACGATGACCGTCTTCATCAACGATCCCCGCTACGGAGACGAGTTCGTCAAGGTGCGCGGGCAGACTTTCAAGGATGGCCGGTTTCCGGCGAGTGCGTTGATTACCGTGTCCGGTTTTTCGCGGCCCGGAATCGTGATTGAAATCCAGGGCGTGGCGGTAGTATGAGCGGGATAACACCAAGCGGCCATAGGCCCATAGGTGCGCCTCCCCGCGCCGCGTACGAAGGAGTGGCATAGACCTTTATGAAATACCGTCGTCTCGGCAAGAGTGGCCCCCAGGTATCGGCAATCAGTCTGGGTCGCGGCAGCGAGCCTGTGCGCGTCGGAGAGCCGCTCGAGCAGCAGTTCAACGCAACGATCCGGCGCGCGCTGGATCTCGGCATCAATTTCTTCGATAGCTCCGATGCGTATTGGGGTACGCGTCATGAGGTTCTGCTCGGAAAGGCGCTGAAAGGCAGGCGCAACGAAGCGCTGATCGCAAGCAAGTTCGGCAACATCGATCTGCCCGATGGGAAGAAGGCGACCAACGGCAGACCGGAATACGTTCTCGAATGTTGCGATGCGAGCCTGAAGCGCCTCGGCGTCGATGTCATCGACATCTACTATTTGCATCGGGTCGATCCGAACGTGCCGATCGAGGATACGGTCGGCGCGATGGCCCAGCTCATCTCCCGGGGAAAAGTGCGATTCGTCGGCATCTGCGAAGCGGGTGTGAAAACGTTGCGCCGCGGTTATCGCGAGCATCCGATCACCGTGCTGCAGACCGAATATTCGTTGTGGTTTCGCGAAGTAGAGCGCGACATACTCCCCGCGTGTCGCGAGCTGGGCATCGGCTACGTGGCTTATGCCCCGCTCGGACGTGGGCTGCTGACTGGCCGCATCAAAAGCGTCGATGATTTGCCGGAGACTGATCGCCGCCGCCGCAACCCGCGCTTCCTGCCGGAGAATCTCGCGCGCAACGTCGAGCTCGTGCACGAGCTGGAAAAGCTTGCGTCAAGCCGCGGTGTGTCCCCTGCACAGATGGCTCTCGCCTGGCTCCTCCGACAAGGGGATGACATCGTGGCGATACCGGGTACGAATCATGTGGTGAACGTCGAGCAGAATGCAGCCGCAGCCGATCTCGAGTTGAGCGACGCCGATGTGACGCGTCTGAGCGAGATCTTCGCATTGGGTGCGGGTGCCGGGCCGCGATACGCTGAGAACGTTCTGAAGGGTGTGGGACTTTGACGTCAGCGCTCAGCCGTCAGCTGTAACGCGCAATAACCCGGCCGAATCGCGGAGCGGAAGTAACGAGGAGTACGCATGTGTATCGTCACAACAAGAATAACGATGATGAAAGCGGGTATCGTCGCAGCGTGCTTTGCCGGTGCGAACGTCGGCGCGCAGTCTTATCCCTCCAAACCCGTGCGGGTGATCGTGCCGTGGAGTGCAGGCAGCGGCACCGATCTCATGTCGCGCAGCCTTGCCAGTAAAATGACGGAGGCGCTGGGGCAGCAGGTCATCGTGGACAACCGTGGCGGTGCAGGTGCGATCATAGGGTCCGAAGTCGCAGCGAAGTCGCCGCCCGATGGATACACGCTGTACATCGGCGGGGTCGGTATCGATGGCGATCAGTCCGGCGTTGTACGCAAGAGTGGCGTACGATCCGGTGCGGGATTTCTCGCCGGTTTCGCTCGTGTCGCAATTCTTCAACGCGCTTTCCGTTCATCCTTCGGTGCCCGCGAGAAACGTGAAGGAGCTCATCGTGGTTGGTCGCTCGAAATCGGAGCTTCTGATGGGTTCGGCAGGCAACGGTTCGACCAGTCATCTTGCAGGGGAGCTTTTCAAGGCGATGACTAAGGTGAACATGACCCATATTCCGTACAAGAGCGGAGGGCAGCTCGTGGTCGGAGTCGTAAGCGGAGAATCGCATCTGTCGTTTTCGCCCGTCTCCACTGCGCTCACTCATATGAGAACCGGCAAGGTGCGGACGCTCGCAGTTACCAGCTCTAAACGGTTGCCGTCGCTACCGCAGCTGCCCACGATCGCGGAGACGGTTCCCGGATATGAGTTTGGTGGATGGCAGGCCGTGTTCGTGCCGGCCGGCACCTCTCAGGATGTC
>JAQGNH010000011.1 GCA_028291945.1 Betaproteobacteria bacterium | reverse complement strand
GAGTATTTGCTGAATATTTACAGAAGTCATGTCAGTCCATCATCGTTTCGAAGGCAATTTTCCGGCGTCGGTATTGTGGGCCTGACCATTTCACGCACATTTCATCATTTCACGTTAGAACGGTTTAAGCGTTCATGCTTCGACTGCGGGCTACCAGGTCCCGCCCTCAGCACTAACGGATTTGAGACACGCTGTATGTCTGCCGGCTCGCGGGTTTCGACAGAACGATACCACCCGTTTTACATCCGCGCGTTCTGCTTTACGATGTGCACGCGTCATCCGCACAGGAAAGCGTGCGCTGCGATGGACTAACGGGAGGCTTCATGGCTCAGGCTCACCGGATCTTGTTCACGATTGTCTTGTCTGTGCACTTGCCGCTCGTCGGAACCGCCGATGCGCAGACCTACCCCAGCCGTCCCATGCGCGTGGTCATTCCCAACCCGCCGGGCGGTACGCTCGACATCGTCGCGCGGATTCTTGCACCCAAAATGACGGAGCTCAGCGCGCAGCCGGTCATCATCGACAATCGGCCGGGCGCGGACACCATTATCGGAACGGAGATCGTCGCGCGTGCGCCCCCCGACGGCTACACGATGGTGCTCCAGACGGTGCCGCTCGTAACGAATCCCGCGTTGTTCAAGAAACTCCCGTTCGACGTCAGCGATCTCGCTCCCGTATCGCTGATGGTGGCGGTGCCGTTCGTCCTGGTGGTGAACAATTCGGTGCCGGCAAAGTCGGTGAAAGACCTGATCGCGCTCGCGAAGGCCCAGCCCGGCAAACTCAGCTACGCGTCAGCCGGAAACGGCAGCAACCTGCATGTCGCCGCCGAGCTTTTCAGTAATCTCACAGGCACGAAGATGCTGCACGTGCAGTACAAAGGCGGTGGACCGGCTCTCGTTGCGGTGTTGGGTGGTGAAGTGAACCTGTGCTATCTCAGCATCGCTGCAGCCGCGCCGCACATCAAGGCAGGAAAACTGCGCGCGCTCGCGGCCACGGGCCAACAGCGCTCCGCGGTGTTGCCCGACTTGCCGACGATCGTGGAGAGCGGTGTTCCCGGCTACGAATTTACGACCTGGGTCGGGGCGCTGGTGCCGAGAGCGACGCCCGCGACGACCGTAAGCGCATTGAATGGATTGATCGTCAAAGCCGTGCGCGCACCCGATCTCACAGCGCGGTTTACCGACCAGGGTGCAGATATCATCGCAAGCTCGCCCGCGGAGTTCGCCGCGCACATCAAGATGGAATTGGCGCGCTGGGCCAAAGTCGTCAAGGAAAGCGGGATAAAAGCCGAGTAGTGCGTTTTAGATTCAAATGGATTCTGGTTTTCACCAGAATGACGGCTTGTCTTCGACAGCCTTTTTCAGAGTTTCCTCATCGCGGCTGTGCGTCGAGAAATTCGAGGAGCGGTTTATTGAATACGACCGGGTCGTCGAACACGCCCAGGTGACCCGTCGGAATGATCCGCTCCACTGCGCCACTGATGAGCTTCGTCAGATCGTTGGTGAACTCCAGGGGCGTCGTTTTATCGTGCCGGCCGCACATGACGAGCGTCGGGACCTTGACCTTGCTGCAATACTGCGTGAAGTCCGGGAGCAGAATGCCGCGCAACACGTCGAGGTAAGCCTCTTTGGAGACCAGGCAAATTGCGGACACAAGCTCATCGACAGCGGACTTCGGAGTCGAAGGCAACAGCCGCGTCGAAACGTATTGACGTGCATACTCGCGCATGGACATGTAGCGCAGACACTTCTCTGATTCTTCGACACGAGCCTTGGAATGCGTGTGGTTCTTCGCAAACGTGTCGATCAATACGAGCGAGCGGACCCTCTCCGGCCACTGCGCGTTGAACATGAGCGCGATCGGCCCGCCCATCGAGTAGCCGACGATGTGGGCCTTCTTGATGCCGAGCGCATCCAGCTCGGCTTTCAGGTCCCGTGCCGCTGTCGGCACGTCCCAGCGGCCATTGAACGTGGAAAATCCGAACCCGCGGTGATCGAACGCGACGCAGGTGAAACGATCCTTCAGCGCAGCGATCTGATGCCGCCACTGATAGGAAAAGCCGCCTAAAAAATGCAGAAAGACAACTGCAGGGCCTTCGCCTTCCTTGACGTAGTTGATCGTTTCGCCGTTGATCGACACTTGCATGGCTGGTCCCCGTTGAAGGTGGTTCCGATCGTCAGCTGTCGCCCGAATCAGATGGGGCCGTAGCGCCGATAAACGCTTGTCATCAATCCATCGATTTGGCGCTGAGACATTTCGACGCCATGCTCCTCTCGCACAGCCGCGGCGATGTGCGCGTGGTTCTTCCCCTGCTTCACGAGCCGAATCGCGGTGACGCAGGCATCGAGCTCCGAAGGAACTTCGACGAGCCGGTCTTCCCACAAGGTATATCCGAACGGAACATCGCCGCTGAGATAGCGACCGTCTTCAGCCACTTTCAGTTCGCTCATGCCATCACCTCCCTGTCGCTTCGAAGGGCTCGAGCCGAGCTCGTGCGGATTCAATCGCAGACGGAGAGTCCGCCGAGCTTTGACGAAGATCGTGCCTGCTTTTGCTTCATACGGTAACACATGATCTTCGACCGTGAGGGGCGAATCACTGACGCGCTCACGATGCTTGCATGCCGGTCTTGCCGCTGGCGAGCTCATCGCTTCGCCCTCACGCGAGCGCCGCGGTCGCAGTTATAAAATCGTCCAGGGTGTCCTGCCACTTGCGGGGCTTGCAGAGGCGGAGATTGTCGCGAAATCGCTTGCGCAGCGCATAGTCGGTCATCAGGCGCTCGAGGTGCGCGGTGAAGCGCCGCGCATCATCGGGCGCCGCCAGCAGCGCGGTGGTGCCATGCCGGTATACGCGTGCGGCCGCGCCGACATCCGTGGTGACAGCGGGCAGCCCTTGGGCGGCGGCTTCCGCGAGAGCCATGCCGTAGGCTTCGAACCGGCTGGGAAAGACAAACAGGTCCATGCTGTCCATCACCTGCGCGATTGCCGCTTGATCGAGGGCACCGTACTGACGTATGCGCGACTCGAGCCGGAGTCGCTTCGCCGCGGCGTCGAAACCGCGCGTATATTCCGGGTCCATGGCCCGGTCGCCGATCACATGCCATCGCCAGTCGATGTCGCGCAGCCCCGCAAGGATGACGAGCAGCTCGAGCAGCGCTTTGCCGGGAAGCAGATTGGCCACGGTCAGCAGGTGGACGATGGCGTGCGGCAGTCGCGGTTGCTTTTCCCTCGAGCTCAGGAAAGGCGCGGCAACGCCGGGCTCGCAAACAAAAACACGGCGATGCGGATGCCGTTCTCGAAGACGCGCCTGCAGACTGTGGCCGGTGACGATCACCAGCGCCGCCGCGTCCACGACGCGCGCTTCCATGCGCGCCAGACGCAGGTGCTCTGCGCGACCGAGCGTTGGGTTTTCGGAAGGAAGATAGTGCAGCAGCAGGCCCCAATCTTTCGTGCCTGTAAAATCGTGCGCTGCGAGCGCGTCGAAAAATAGGCTGTCCCAGATCCGGAAGTGCCTGCTTTCCTCGTGCAGACGAACAGCGACTTCCGACGGTTCCACGACCCGCGATGACAATGGCACGCCGCGCAACTTCGCGGCTTCGACAAGGCTGCGGTTGTACACGTTGCCACCCGAAGGAAAGCGATGATTAGGATGCAGCAGCTCGATCATGTGTGCGGCTGCCCGTCGCCCCCGATGATGCGACGGACAGCTGATCTGAATCCCCGCATCGATCGCGCGTGCCCATGACGAAAGCCTCCACGGCTGTTCAGGTGCGGCTCGTGCGCTGGAGCGAGCATCACGCTATCGTCATGCTTGCCGGCACAGCGCTGGTTCTGACCGGCGCGTCGCTGTGGACTTTGATGCTGCTCGCCGCCGCATCCTTCGCGGCACTCGTATGGCGCTGCCGCACTCACTGGACGATTTCGGGGCGGTTCGGCGCCGCCAACGCGGTCACTGCATTGAGACTTCTCGGCGTGCTCGCTTTGCCGGCGGTTGCCGCAATGAGCCCGCTCGCTGTCGCGGGCTTTGCGGTGACGCTGTTCGCGCTCGACGGCGTGGACGGCTGGCTCGCCCGAAGGCTCGGCCTTGCCTCGGAGTTCGGCGAGTACCTGGACAAGGAAACGGATGCCTTTTTCATGCTCGTGCTATGTGTGCTGGTGTATGCCGGCGGGCGTTTTGGTGCATGGATCCTGGTGCCAGGCCTCTTGCGCTATGGTTTCGTGGTGTTTCTGATGCTGGCGAAACCCCCCGCGGTCAAGGAGCGGCGAAGCGCCAGGGGTGCGTGGATGTCCTTCGGCATGATATCGGCCCTGCTGGTCGCGTTCACGCCTTTCCCCATTTTCTACCAACCCTACGCGCTGCTGATGACGCTGGTGCTGCTCTATTCCTTCGCGGACTCGCTGCTCGATCTGTATCGCAGTCCGCAAGAGGACGGGAGCGCGTGAATTGCCGCGCCTGAAAACTCGGCCGGTGCACGGTGCGGACGAGATTCGCATTTTTTTCGATGCGCTCGCCGAGGATTACCATGAAAGCCACGGCGATGGCGGCCGGCTTCTGCGCTATCGGCTGGCCCTGATCCGCCGGCTGCTGAACGACGTGGAGCGCTCGTGCCTCGTGGAGATCGGTTGTGGCAATGGGCTGCATCTGTTTCCGCTCGCCGGCGAATTCCACGCGGCCATCGGCACCGACCTCTCGCCCAGGATGATCGCGGCTGCCGAAGCGATACGCGCTGTCCATCCCCACGGCACGCGCGTGCGTCTCGCGGCGGACGCGGCTGAGTGCCTGGCGAGCGTGCAGGATGCCGTTGCGGACGCGGTGCTGTGCGTCGGCGCCTTCGAGCACATGCAGGACAGGCCCGCCGTGCTGAAGGAGGTGAAGCGCGTGCTCAAGCCCGGCGGCGCTTTCGTCTGCCTTTCGGCGAACGGCGGCTATGTCTGGTACACGCGCCTTGCGCCATGGCTGCGGCTCGCAACGCGGCATTTGAGCACCGACCGCTTCGTAAGCGGCAGCGAATGGCGCGCGCTCCTGCGGGAGGCGGGCCTGAGGCCACTCACGACCGGCTATTGGCGATTCGTGCCCGCCGGCGACATGCCGCGGTGGGCTGCCGCGATGATGAGTGGTCTCGACCGCGTCGGCGGCGCGTTGCGGATTTCGGCCCTGCGCGGCGGCTGCTATGCGAAGGCGATCAAGTCCTGACGCCGAGTCGCGACGATGTCGAGTTGATGAACAATCATCCCCAGCGCGCCGCTTTCGAGCTGGGCCGATCGCTCGGCATACCAGCGCGCGAGGCGGTCGCGGTCGATGCCCGGCTGCCGTTCGCTCTCGCCGCGAATCATGAAGAGCAGCGCGCGGAGCACGTCGGCGTCGCGGTCGCGGTAGCGGCCCTCCCGAGGTGTGATGTTCCAGTCCGAGCTGCCGTATGCGGCCACGTCGAAGCCTGTTTCCGCCAACAGGCTGTAAAGCCGCCGACCCGAGCGGGCGCCGCCCGTGGGCTCGCCTTGCACTCGGCGCCGCTCCATCGAGGCGTCGTATTCGGCAAGCACTGCGGTTTCGAATGCGGGATCGCGATAGAGCGGAAAGAGCGCGGTGTCGCCGTCGTAGTTGAGCGTCGCATAAAGCACACCCTCTTGCGCGAGCCACGCCGAGAACAGCGACAGCGCGCGCGCCATGGGCACGATATCCATGAAGCTGTGCGCGCTGATGAAATCGTAGCGAGCACTCTTCGCCGGCTCGAACTCGAATAACCCGCGGCATAGCAAGTCCACGCGGATCTGCCGGCCCGCGTGCTCGGCCTCGATGCCGCTTGCGTGGGCACGCGCGCGATAACCGAGCCGGTTCAGCTGCGCGGCGATTGCGATAGCACCGATTTTCAGCGCGCTTGCGTCGTGATCGACCGCCGTGATGGCGAGCGAGGTTTTGAGCTCGCTATCGAGGAGTCTCCGCACCATTGCGCCCGTGCCGGTACCCACGTCCAGACAGTGCAGAACGCCGCGCTTGCGCCCGAGGCGCTCGAAACACGCCTGGCGTACATCGGTGTTGAGGCTGCGTTCGTCGAGGGGGAACTTGGCTTCGAGGTAATCCGCGAGCTCGATGTGCATGGCGCTGCAATGGCTTTCCGAGTTGCGCACGCCTAACTCGCGAGGCGCGCGTTTGGTTAGTCAGCTAGGCTGAGCGCTGTAGGCTGCCCAGTCGCGCTCGTTTTCCCATAGCCTCACGGTGAGGGTCTTCCCACGCAGCGATATGCGCGAGCCCAGCATCTCCCAGAAAATGCGCGAGAAGTGCTCGAGGCTCGGGTTGAGCCCTGCGAACTTGGGGAGCTCGTTCAAGGTGCGCTCGCCAACCTGCGAGATCACGGCATCGACCGCCCCATTCAGCTCGACGATATCGATCAGGTAGCCGTGACGATCGAGCTCGTTCCCCTCTACCCGGATTTCGCAGCGGTAATGATGGCTGTGAATTTCGTTTTCCGAGCCCCAGTCGCCGCCCACGAGATAATGCCGCGCGATGAAGTCCCGGGTGATGGCCAGTTGATACATGTCGCGATTCCTGCTCTTCAACGATATTCGAACACGACCTGCAGAACGCCATCGTCCGGGCGGCTCGCAAGATCGAACGCCCGCTGGCAATCGTGGAACGAAAAGCTGTGCGTGATGAGCCGTTGTGGCGTGAGTCTCGCGATGGCATCCCAGGCGAGGTCGATGCGGCGCGCCTTGGTCCAGCGTCCCGACAGCCGCGGGTGCAGCGTGCTGACCTGACTCGAGATCAGCTCGATACGGCGGCGGTGGAAATGTGTGCCCAGATCGAGCACCTGCCCGCTGCGTCCATACCACGAGCCTACGATGATCCTCCCGGTGAAGCCTACAAGCTCGATCGCCTGATCGAGCGCCTGCATGTTGCCCGAGAGCTCGACCGCGAGGTCCAGTCCCGTGGGCTCGCGTTCGAAGAGGTCCTTCCCGAGCGCGCTCCACTGCGCGCTGTCGCCGGGATCGACTGCGCGGCCAGCGCCCAGCTCGAGAGACCGTTCCCGCCGTCCGGCGATCGGATCCGCG
>JAQGNH010000008.1 GCA_028291945.1 Betaproteobacteria bacterium | reverse complement strand
GGATGGAGTCCGTGAACTCGGTGTACTCCTCGTAGTGCTTCGCTGCATCACCCTCTGACATCTGCTCCATCACCTTTTCCGCGCAGATCAGGCACAGGTATTTCATCGTATCTCCTTGATTGCTGAGGAACCGGAGCACGCCTCGCCTCCGGTCCATGTGTGTTCGCACTCTCTAGTCGATTGGCGCAGCGCTAAATCGACAGGGATTGGGTTCGCCTGACATTGCCCAAAAGTTCACGGTTCGAATGCCTACTGAGAATGGCAGGTCAGCTTGTCAGCTCGCTCAACCGCCGCTCCAGAAACCGCCGCTCCGGCTCCTGCCGCGTGAGGCCAAGCGCACGTTCAAAGGCGGCCCGCGCTTCCACCGTTCTCCCCAGTCGCCGGCACAATTCAGCCCGAGCTGAATGCGCGAGGTGGTAATCGGCAAGATCACCCCGCCCGAGAATCGCGTCGATCAGGTGGAGCCCCGCAGCGGGACCGTCGCGCATTGCCATTGCCACGGCGCGGTTCAGCTCCACCACCGGCGAGGCCACCATTTCCAGCAGCACGTCGTACAGTCCGACGATCTCGGTCCAGTCCGTAGCAGCAGCGTCAGGCGCTTCGGCATGGACCCCTGCGATTGCCGCCTGCAGCGTATACGGACCGAACCTGCGCGAAGCGAGCGCGCGCTCGACCAGTGCGGATCCTTGTGCGATCTGATCGTGGTTCCAGCGCGAGCGGTCCTGATCGTCGAGCAGTATGAGCTCTCCCGTCGGCGACGTGCGCGCCGCGCGCCGCGATTCCTGAAGCAGCATCAGCGCGAGAAGTCCCATCACCTCCGGCTCCGGCAGCATTTCGAACAGCAATCGACCCACGCGGATCGCTTCGCCCGAAAGATCGTGCCGAGTGAGCGCCGTGCCCGAAGACGCCGAGTAGCCCTCGTTGAAGACGAGATAGATCACGCGCAACACGCTGTCCAGGCGATCCGGCAGCTCGTCCAGCGACGGGACCTGATAGGGAATGCGGGCGTCGCGGATCTTGTTCTTCGCGCGCACGATGCGCTGGGCCACCGTCGATGCGGCGGTCAGAAACGCGTGTGCGATCTCTTCGGTCGTGAGCCCGCAGACTTCACGCAGCGTCAGCGCCACTTGAGCATCGGCTGGCAGAGCGGGGTGGCAGCACGTAAAAATCAGACGCAGCCGGTCGTCCTCGACGCTCTCGTCGGAAGGCTCCGGGGCGATCTCCGCATCCGCATCCAGCTCGTTCGCAAGCTCGGCGAGCGACGCATCGAAGCGTGCGCGCCGGCGGATGCGGTCGATCGCCTTGAAGCGCCCTGCGGATACGAGCCACGCGCGGGGATTATCGGGAACACCATCGCGCGTCCACTGCTCGACTGCCGCAGTAAAGGCGTCGTGCAGCGCCTCCTCCGCGAGGTCGAAGCTTCCGAGCAGACGGATGAGTGTGGCGAGCACGCGACGCGATTCGGTGCGGTAAACCCGCTCGACGATCTCGCTCGCACGTTCAGTCGCGTTCTCGCGCATCAGGGACAAGCGTGCTACGCCTCGGGTCTCCGGCGTCTGGCCGGGCGTGACTTCCTGAAACAGTCGACCATGTGATCGTCAACCATGCCTACCGCCTGCATAAAAGCGTAACAGATCGTCGAGCCGACAAACTTGAAGCCCCGCGCGAGCAGGTCACGGCTCAGTGTGTCGGACTCAAGCGTACGCGCGGGCACGTCCGACAGCGTGCGCGGGCTGTTGACCCGCGGTGCTCCGCCCACGAAGCGCCATACATAAGCATCGAAGCTTCCGAACTCACGCTGGATTGCCAGGAAAGCCTTGGCGTTGCGCACCGTGCTCTCGATCTTCAGACGGTTGCGCACGATGTCAGGATTCAACAGCAATCGTTCGACACGCGCCGGCGCGAAGCGTGCGACTCGACCGGGATCGAATCCGGCAAAGGCATCACGGTAGCCCTCGCGCTTCCTGAGTATGGTTTCCCAACTCAGGCCCGCCTGCGCGCCCTCGAGCGTCAGAAACTCGAAGAATACCCGGTCATCGTGGACAGGAACACCCCACTCTGCGTCGTGATAAGCGACGCCGAGCGGCGTTCGCGCCCAGCCGCACCGGGCAAGCCCCGCGTGTTCAGTCTTCTGTTGTGACACCACGGTACGAATGTTACAAGGACTCGCGCAGCCTGCCATCCAGCCGACTCATTCGAGCGATCTGGTGAAGCGCATGTGCCGCGTGCCCAGGACCCGCCCCGCAACGAAAGTAGTAGTGCCTCTGGCTGATTTATTCCGCGCCGGTAAGGCTTCAAACTCGGCACGGATCAAGAGTCCAGCCTCTCAGAAAGGAGACGACATCATGTGCACGAAAAATGGTTATCGATTCGGGCGTAGCATTTTCACCAATGTTGCAGCGTGCGCATTCGCGCTGGCTGCAATGAGCGTGTACTGCCAAAATGCCTCAGCCGATCAGAGGTCTGTTTCGCCGCGTTCGATGCAAGTGCGCGCCGATATGGCCCGCTCTGCTGAGCTGGAGAAAGCATTCTGGGTCTGCGATTACACCGTGACTAGTCGCGGTGTGTACGCGACCTCGATCGAACTGTGCAGTGCCGTCACGGATGAGCTCAAACGCGAGAAGTTTGGCGGCGACTTTGGACAGATGCTCGAATGGTGGCAACAGAACAAGCCTGCCGAGCATGCAAATCTTGCCAGCGGCGCGTGGTGATCACGGCGAGTCGGCACTGGCATGGCCCTCGCGAAGAGCGCACGCGAAGTGGCGTCCCGCGGATCCCGGACGCATCGTCGCAGCGCACGTAGATAACTCGGCTACT
>JAQGNH010000004.1 GCA_028291945.1 Betaproteobacteria bacterium | reverse complement strand
GGATGGAGTCCGTGAACTCGGTGTACTCCTCGTAGTGCTTCGCTGCATCACCCTCTGACATCTGCTCCATCACCTTTTCCGCGCAGATCAGGCACAGGTATTTCATCGTATCTCCTTGATTGCTGAGTGACCGGAGTGCCTCTAGCCTTCGGTCCATGTGTGCTCGCACTGTCTAGTCGATTGCCGGAGCTCGAAATCGACACGTAGGTCGGAAGGTCCAAAGAAGCATTTACCACGAAGGACACAAAGGACAAGAACGAAACAGCACCCGCAGACAAATCAGGTTCTGACGAGAGTCGATCTGCCGAGGACCACTTCGGCAGTTGAAAGAATTATCGCAGTCCTTTGTGGCCTTCGTGTCCTTTGTGGTTCGTGGGTTTTGACGCCGGCGCCATGGCTATACATGAGCGGCTTGCCGTCAGATCGTCAGCTCACTCAGCCGCCGCTCCAGAAACCGCCGCTCCGGCTCCTGCCGCGTGAGGCCAAGCGCGCGTTCGAAGGCAGCCCGGGCTTCCGCCCTTCTACCCAGTCGCCGGCACAATTCAGCCCGAGCCGAATGCGCCAGGTGGTAATCCGCAAGATCGCCCCGCTCGAGAATCGCGTCGATCAGGCGGAGCCCCGCAGCGGGACCATCGCGCATCGCTACTGCCACGGCGCGGTTCAGCTCCACCACCGGCGAGGGCACCATTTCCAGTAGCACGTCATACAGTCCGACGATCTCGGTCCAGTCCGTGGCCGCAGCGTCAGGCGCTTCGGCATGCACTGCCGCGATTGCCGCCTGCAGCGTATACGGGCCGAACCTGCGCGAAGCGAGCGCGCGCTCGACGAGTGCGGATCCTTGTGCGATCTGATCGTGGTTCCAGCGCGAGCGGTCCTGATCGTCGAGCAGTATGAGCTCGCCCGTCGGCGAGCTGCGCGCCGCGCGCCGCGATTCCTGAAGCAGCATCAGCGCGAGCAGTCCCATCACCTCCGGCTCCGGCAGCATTTCGAACAGCAATCGACCCACGCGGATCGCTTCGCCCGAAAGATCGTGCCGGGTGAGCGCCGTGCCCGAAGACGCCGAATAGCCCTCGTTGAAGACGAGGTAGATCACGCGCAACACGCTTTCCAGTCGATCCGGCAGCTCGTCCAGCGATGGGACCTGATAGGGAATGCGGGCGTCGCGGATCTTGTTCTTCGCGCGCACGATGCGCTGGGCCACCGTCGATGCGGCGGTCAGAAACGCGCGTGCGATCTCTTCGGTCGTGAGCCCGCAGACCTCACGCAGCGTCAGCGCCACCTGAGCATCGGCTGGCAGAGCGGGGTGGCAGCACGTAAAGATGAGGCGCAGCCGGTCGTCCTCGACGCTCTCGTCCGTAGGCTCCGGCGCGATTTCCGCATCCGCATCCAGCTCGTTCGCAAGCTCGGCGAGCGACGCGTCGAAGCGGGCGCGCCGGCGGATGCGGTCGATCGCCTTGAAGCGTCCTGCCGATACGAGCCACGCACGGGGATTATCAGGAACGCCATCGCGCGTCCACTGCTCGACTGCCGCAGTAAAGGCGTCGTGCAGCGCCTCCTCCGCGAGGTCGAAGCTTCCAAGCAGACGGATGAGTGTCGCGAGCACGCGGCGCGATTCGGTGCGGTAAACCCGCTCGACGACCTCGCTCGCACGTTCAGTCACGTTCTCGCTCATCAGGGACAAGCCTGCTATGCCTCGGGTCTCCGGCGTCTGGCCGGGCGTGACTTTCTGAAACAATCGATCGTGTGGTCGTTAACCATGCCTACCGCCTGCATAAAAGCGTAACAGATCGTCGGGCCTACGAACTTGAAGCCTCGCGCAAGCAGGTCGCGGCTCAGTGTGTCGGACTCAAGCGTACGCGCGGGCACGTCCGACAGCGCGCGCGGGCTGTTGACCCGGGGCGCTCCGCCCACGAAGCGCCATACATAAGCATCGAAGCTTCCGAACTCACGCTGGGTTGCCAGGAAAGCCTTGGCGTTGCGCACCGTGCTTTCGATCTTCAGACGGTTGCGCACGATGGCAGGATTCAACAGCAATCGTTCGACACGCGCCGGCGCGAAGCGTGCGACTCGACCGGGATCGAATCCGGCAAAGGCATCACGGTAGCCGTCGCGCTTCCTGAGTATCGTTTCCCAACTCAGGCCCGCCTGCGCGCCCTCGAGCGTCAGAAACTCGAAGAATACCCGGTCGTCGTGGACAGGAACACCCCACTCGGAGTCGTGATAAGCGATGCCGAGAGGCGTTTGCGCCCAGCTGCACCGCGCAAGCGCTGTGCGCTTAGGTTGTCGTGACACCATGGTTACGAATGTTACAAGGACTCACGCGGCCTGCCATCCGACGGACTCATTCCGGCGACCGCTGGTGAAGCGCATCCGCCTCTTGGCCAGGACCGACCCACGACAAAAGTAGTAGTGCGTCTGGCTGATTTATTCCGACCCGGTAAAGGCTTCAAACTCGGCACGGATCAAGAGTACAACCTCTCAGAAAGGACGACATCTATGTGCACGAAAAATATAAGTCGATTCGGCTGTAGCATTCTCACCAATGCTGCAGCGTGCGTATTCGCGCTGGTTGCGATAAGTGTGTCTTGCCAAAACGCCTCAGCCGACCAAGGGTCCGTTTCGCCTGGTGCGCTGCAAGTGCGCGCCGATATGGCTCGCTCTGCTGAGCTGGAGAAAGCATTCTGGGTCTGTGATTACACCGCGACCACTCGCGGCGTGTACGCCGCCCCGATCGAGCTGTGCAGCGCCGTCACGGATCAACTCAAACGCGAGAAGTTCGGCGGGGACTTTGGACAGATGCTCGAATGGTGGCAACAGAACAAGTCTGCCGAGCATGCAAACCTTGCCAGCGGCGCGTGGTGATCACGGCGAGTCGGCACTGGCATGGCCCTCGCGAAGAGCGCACGCGAAGTGGCGTCCCGCGGATCCCGGACGCATCGTCGCAGCGCACGTAGATAACTCGGCTACT
>JAQGNH010000500.1 GCA_028291945.1 Betaproteobacteria bacterium | reverse complement strand
GCCTGCAAAAGAATCCCGAGTCGGTGACGTTTGCGTTCGGGACGAGCCGCGGCAATGCCAATCACATCGCGATTTCACTCGTGGCCAAGGCAGCCGGCGTGGATCCGCGCAAGCTCAAGGTCGTGCTGTTCAAGGCGTCGATCGATGCCACGACCGCCCTGATGGGCGGTCATGTCGATGTCGTCGCGACGCCCACTTCGACTTATGCGCCCGTGATCGGAACCGGCAAGATCCGCATCATCGGCATCGCGGCCCCGCAGCGCATCGGCGGACAATTTGCAAATGCGCCGACGTGGCGGGAGCAGGGTGTAAACAGTGTGACGTCCGGCTACCGCATGCTGATCGGACCCAAGGGCATGACAGCGCCGCAGCTCGCGTTCTGGGACAGTGCGCTCTCGCGTGTGGCGCAGACCGACGCATGGAAGAAAGAGCTCGACGCGAACGAATGGGACAACAACTACATGAGCAGTGGCGAAAGCCGGAAGTATCTCGATGCGCGCTATGACGAGTATCGCAAGATCCTGGTCGAGCTGGGTCTCGCGAAATAAAACGTCAGCGGATGAGCTTGCTGACCGGCGCGTGTGGGATCGTCTCGTGCGCGAATCCCGGCAGGTAGACGGTGTGAATGCCAGGTCCGCCCATGACGCCGATATAGATGTCGGCCGGGCTGTCGACGAGCGATACTCTGTCTCCGATGACTCGTCCTTTCTCACGCAGCGCTTCGAGGTCGCCTTTGCGGAAGACGCTCGTGGGAAGCATCGAGTATTCGTAGAGCATGCCTTTCGCCTGTTCTTTAGAAATCCCCGCCTGTGCGAGCAAATGTACGCGCTCGTGATTGAAGAGCAACAGACACGAGAGGTTTCCGGCGTACATCGCCGTGTTGCCCGGAGAACCCATCGAAAGCCCGGTGTGCTCGAGCAGCCCGTGTGGTGACTGGTCCCAGTCCAAAGGCGCAAGCAAGGCCGTGTAGGACGTTACTCGAAACACCGATACGACGCTTTGCTCGTGCGCGTACCCGCGCTCGACGTGGAAGGGCTGCCACGCCGAATTCGCTTCGTCCTCTCCGGCGCAGAAGCTGTACTGCAGCGGTGAGGCGAAGCAACTGCGCGCGTACGTGCCCGGCGCGAGACCGCCAAGATTGATCATGATGAGGCGCAGCGCGCGACCGATCGTCGCATTTGCGCGCCATCCGGGGCCGAGACAACCACGCCCGCATTCCAGTCCTATTTTCTCCCGCACCGGCCCATTCACCAGAAAGAACGGCGTCTCCGGACGCATGCCGACGAGCGTCGCGAGCGGGAAGCCCGGATCGTTGATTGCCTCGACTGCTGCGAGAACGACTGGAAAATACTCGGGCAGGCAGCCCGCCATGACGGCGTTGGCAGCGATGCCGCGGATCGTGGCGGGTCCCTGCCGCGGCGGCATGACTGCAACGACTTCGTCAGGATCCCGATCGACGGTCGCGATGAAGGGCGCTATGCGTTCCGGCGTCGGTGGAATGACCGGCAAGCCGTCGGTCCATTGGTTGTCGAACGCTGCCGCAAAGAAATCTGCGTACGGATCGTCGATCGACTCGACCGGCACCTTGAGTGTTTCAGACATTCGGCGATCGCTCGACTGCGGGGTCGAACGAAGCGACCAATCCGTCGAGCAATCCGTCTATGCGCCGCTCTATCTCAGGCGCGCTCAGATAGATCACGGGATTGGGGGTGACGAGTATCGGGACGTCAGGGTATCCGAGCGATTTCAGCAATCGTCGCGCGACGCTCTCAAAAGCATCCGTCACCACAAGCGTCGTGGGCACGCCTCTTTTTTCGAACTGGATACACGCGTGGCAACTCCACAGCGTACATCCGCCTCAGTAGGCAACACCCGATATCATCAGGTCGCATTCGCGCGCGACCTTGTCGATTTCGGGCGCGATGGCAGTTGCCCGCTGCGGATGGAAGAACGGCCAATCGGCGTGTTGCGTGAAGACGCGTTTCGCTCTCGTCTCCGCGCTCATTCGCCGGGCCAGGACTTCGATGAAAGGAGGCGACGATGATTTCTCGCTCGGCAGCAGCACGATCCGCTGCCCTTCGATGCCGCGCCTCGTTGCGTGCCGGGACGCCACGCGCTCGACATCCTGGTACGCCGCCACTGGAACCACAACCTCGAGGAATTTCCCCGTCATGTTTTGTGCTCCTCGTCGTTCAGAACTCAATCGAATATCGGCACGCCCACCGACTGCGCCTGTACTTCATCCCGCGTTGCCACATGTTCGCGCTCGGCTCGCACCTCATCATCGACACCGCGCACTATGCTAACAGCAGAACGCCGGAACGTTACAGTCGGGAGCGCGCAGTCTAGAATGCCACTCAGGCGATGACGTGTGCCGACGTGACTATGGACAGGACAGCGAAGAGTCCCCGGTCACGATATCAGCGGCCGGTGAATAATAAAGCCGTGACCCGAATGCTTCCCTTCGGGTCGTTAAAAAAGGAGGAACTGCAAATGGCGATTCGATCCGCTGCGCTGATACTCGCGACTCAGTGCGCTCTGGTAGGGCAGGTTATCGCACAGGAGTTTCCATCGAAGACGGTGCGCATCGTCGTGCCGTTTCCTGCCGGCGGTTCGTTCGACATCATGTCTCGCACCCTTGCCCAGCGCATGCAATTCGGCCAGACCATACTGATCGAGAACCGGCCCGGCGGCGGAACGGTCATCGGCACTGAATACGTTGCCCGCCAGCCCGGCGACGGGCACACCGTGCTGTGTATAGGTCCGAGCTTCACGACGTTGTCCGCGTTACGCAGCAAGCTCGCGTTCGATACCGACAAAGACTTCAAGGCCGTGTCGCAGGCGATCGGGTTGCCGATGGTCATTGCAGTGAATCCCTCGCTGCCTGCGAAGACGCTCAACGAGTACATCGCACTCGCGCGAGCAAGGCCTG
>JAQGNH010000560.1 GCA_028291945.1 Betaproteobacteria bacterium | reverse complement strand
GAATGGCCGCTGATGCAGATCATTGCGCCTGAACCTGGACAGGCGCGCCGTGCTGGTCGGCAGTGCCGGAAGCGATCACGAGATAGCGGCGTTGTATCCTGTCTTCCCCCCGCACCACCTGCCGGATAGGCCCGAGCGCATTGACGATGGCCGAGCCCGCAGGGTTCGTCGTGAATGCCGAGAGTGGCTCCAGCACGCCGCTACCATCCGCTCTTTCCGAGAGCGCAAGGACGTACGCAGCCTTCGGCTCGAGCCCTGTGACGGACGCCTGGAGCACTTGCAGCAGCCCTTGATCGAATAGCGAAACGCTGGTCGGCGCATTCTTGACGTTCGTGGTTTTGGCGTGCTCGACAGGCATGAGAGTGAGATGCGCGGCCTGCCCGGCAACCCCGAGCGCGTGCAACCCCTGCGTGCCGGCGCCTTCTGGAACGGCGTTGGGAACGTAGTTGACGGCCTGCGCCGCCTGTCCGATCGGGATCGTCGCGATGACCTTGTTCGTAAGTGTGTCGATCGCAGTGAGGCCGTCTTCGTTCTCGAGCCCGACATAGACCCGTGAGCCATCGCCGGACGGCCAGATTCCATGGGGCAATTTTCCGACCGGAATGGTGGCAACCTTCGAGAAGTCGTCGGTGCGGAACGCCTGGACTTCATTGAGGCCGCCGACCGTGACATAGGCGAAGGTGCCGTGCGCGTTACGGACGATGTTGACGTGGTTGGTAATCGGGCCCGTATCGATCGTTTTCAAAACCGAGAACGGCGGACGCGCGTCGAACACCATGACCTTGCCGACGTCTTTGAGGGTGAACCAGACCTGGTCGCCGTCCGGGCTTGCTGCGATATTCGGACAGAAGGGGCTCTCCTGCTTCACTCTTCCGACGATCTGGTGATCGGCAACGGTGATGACAACAGTCTCAGGTGTGAAGGACGAGCACACGTAGCCGTACTTGCCATCGGGCGAGAAGATCTGCATGCCCGGGCCATTCGGCACGATGATGCGGGTCTTCTCTTCGTAGGTGGCGCCATCCAGAACGGCCACGTAGTTCTCGCCGCGGACGCTCACCCACACCTCCTTGGCGTCCGGCGTGAAGAACGCCTCGTGCGGCGAGCGTCCGATATAGGTCGTATGCTTCACGGCGTTTGTTGCCGTGTCGATGAACGTGACCGAATTGGAGCCGATGGAGACCACGGCGATGGTGCGTTTATCGGATGAGTAGCCCATGCCGTGAACCAACAACTGGCCGCGATAGAGGGGACTGAGATTGCCCGGCGCCGGATCGCCGAGACGGATGACGCCGAGGAGCTTGTTGTTGGCCGGATCGGTGACAGAGACAGTGTTCGAGAATTGTTCCGCGGCGTAGACGCGATCGCGATGGGTGATCGGCACATCCGGAGCGGACACTGACCCGGGGACCTGCCCCGCCCAGGCGGATGGGACGGAGCCCAGCGCCGTTGCGGCCAGCAACGCCATCAAAATCAAAGTGCGTTTCACATCAAGGCTCCCGGCGCATCTGCATCGGATTGCGAGAGGTTTGCGCGCCAGTTCGACTCGTCGCGGGTGACGCGTCCAGAGACGATACCGATGGCGTAATCGGTTGTCCGAGAGCGCGCCGCATGACAACGATCTCCTGTTGCTGTGTAACGATAATCTCCTGGGCGAGACGCCGGAGCTGCTCGTTGTGGCCGTAACGCAACTCGGTCTGCGCCATGTCGATCGCGCCCTGGTGATGGGGCGTCATCATCGCGACGAAGTCACGGTCCACGTCTCCCGACGGTTCGATTTTCATCGCCATCATCATCTTCGTCATAGCCGTATCGTTCTCGGCCAGAAACGGCGCTTCCTCTGGGCTTGCAGCGAAAGTCGTTGCGCCAGCGACGAACGCGAATGCGAACAGTGCAGCTCTTGGAAAAAATTTCCGGCGAAGGTTGAACTGCATTGTGTCTCCTTACCGATTGACGGCCTGCATGCCCTCTTTTGGATAGCGCGTACCGGCGGTGATGCCTTGAGGCATATGTTCATCGAGCCGGCGCAGGTCGTCGGCTGACAGCGCAATGTCGAGCGCCGCGGCATTTTCTTCGAGATATTTGCGTCGCTTCGTTCCGGGGATAGGCACGACGTCTTCGCCCTGCGCCAACACCCAGGCCAGCGCGAGTTGAGATGGCGTGCAGCCCTTCTCTTCGGCGATTTGCCCGACGCGATTTACAAGCTCCAGGTTCTTCGCGAAATTCGCGCCCTGAAAGCGAGGTGAAGAGCGCCGATAGTCGTCAGCAGCGAGGTCGTCGCACGTCCTGATTTGACCGGTCAGGAACCCACGCCCGAGGGGGCTGTAGGCGACGAAACCGACGCCAAGCTCGCGGCAAGTGTCGAGAATCTCGTCCTCGGGGTCGCGGCTCCACAGGGAGTACTCGCTCTGCAATGCCGCGATCGGATGCACGCTCGCCGCCCGTCGCAGCGTCTCGGGCGCTGCTTCGGAAAGGCCAAGGTGCCGCACCTTGCCTTGCTGGACCAGCTCGGCCATGGCGCCTACTGTGACCTCGATCGCCGTATCGGGATCGACGCGGTGAAGATAATAGAGATCGATCGTCTCCACGCCGAGCCGCCGAAGGCTGCCTTCACACGCGCTGCGCACGTACTCCGGCTTACCGTTGATCCCCCGAAAAGCAGCATTGGCAGGATCGCGAACAAAGCCGAACTTGGTGGCCAGCACGACCTCGTCCCGCCGTCCGCGTATGGCCTGCCCCACGAGTTCCTCATTGGTATGGGGGCCGTAAGCATCTGAAGTGTCTAAAAATGTAATCCCGAGATCCAGCGCACGATGAATGGTCGCAATCGACTCGCGATCGTCGCGGTGACCGTAGAACTCCGACATTCCCATGCACCCGAGCCCCATGGCAGAAACCGAGAGGCCGCTGAGTCCTAATTGGCGAATCTTCATGATGCAGCCTCGATCTACTGTTCAAGCATTGCAGCTTAGGCCGAGGCGACGCGCTGAAGAATGCCCCCAGGACTCAGTTCGATGATTGGGCGGATCACGAAGCAAAAGCGCGATCCGACTGCGACAACCAAATTCCGGGTGTGTAAATGACCTTGCTGTTCAATCTAGTGCCGATGCTCGATCGGTACGTCGGACGCAGCATTGCGGCCCATATCTGTGCGCAGATAGCCGCGACGCTGGTATGACTATCGGTATCCCGCGCCCCGCCAGATCGTCTCCGGCTCATTGCTCGCACCGGAAACGGCGCTCCGCGGAATGACGTGCCAGACGTTTTGTATATTGTTGCCGCTGGTATCGCCGGGCTCTTTATCCCCGGAAAACAGATAAAGTGGCTTACCTCTGTAGCCGGCCTGCTGGGTTCCATCAGCACGCGCGACCGGCCCAAATTCAGGCCCGGGCGGTATGTCCGCAGCCGCTACGGGGGGCCACGTCGATGCGCACCCACCGTAGCAGACGCTTTTGCCCACGCGGTCCTTGTCGAAGGTATACACCGTCATGCCCGCCTGGTCCGTCACCACCGCTGATTTGGCAAAAGCCTGTCCTGACACTATTGCGGCACTTGTTATTGCTGCTATAGCGGCGGTTTTGCAGAGCTTCGAGAACTGTGTGATTCGCATTTGGATTCTCCTGATCATATGAGGGATAGACCTACAACATCGACAAAATGACGACACTGTGAAAACGCTAAAGCAACATCTGCCTGAGCCATCTGGAGCGTGCTGCGGCGGATGTGCGTCGCAGCTCGGATAACCTCCCAGAGGACGAAGTACGCCAATCGCACGATCAACTGCCTTGTCTGTCCACGCGGGAAGGGCCGCTCTGGGACGGCCGGCCGTTGATGGCGTGCAGATAGCTGGCCAGGGCCTCGGTCTGATCCGGCGGTATGGGTGCGCCGTAGGCACTGCGCATCTTGGTGATTTCGCTGGCCCATTCCCCCTGGCTGAGCGGCGGCTGGCGCAAAACCATCCCCGCCGAGTGACACATCAGGCATTGACCATTGGCGATGTCGGCCCCCTTACCCGGTGGAAAAATCGCCTGGCTCGCGGGGAACTGGACTTCGACCTTGGTCCATGTTTGAGCGGTGGGAGCCGGCGGGGCCAGGTGGGCCGCGAGCGTCGTAAGCAGCGGGATTGCCAACAAGACGGGCATCGCTGAGATCAGAGCAACGTTGCGCAGGGCTGTATCCATGTCATTTCCCAAAATACCTAGGCAGCTTGCACGGACACGGACTCGATCATGTTGCGCATGAAGCCGCCGGGGTTCCAGTTCGCCTTATCGGGCTGCGCACTGCCCGCGGCGTTGACCGCCTTGATCATGAGCTTGCGCGGCCCGGGCGATGCAAGGCGCAACGGTGCTTCCCACTGCCGGAAGCTGTATTTGCCGTGATCCTGCCCGAGCCGCGCTTCCTGCCAGGAGGCGTCCGCATCGGCGGAGAACAAGACTTTTGCCAACCCCGTGTCGCCGCCGAAAGCGATTCCGCGCACCGTTGTCGTTTGCCCGGCCTTCAGGACTGCACCGTCTCGGAGGTTGGTGAAGAACGAGCGCGGCACCATGCGGTTGATGGGGACCATATTCACGCCCTTCTGGCCTGGCACGACGTCGGCGCGCGGCGTGTCGGGGATCAGGTACGCCTTGGTGGTCCAGAAGTTGTCATCGGGTCGGTCGAGCACCTCGATATCGTTCAGCATCTTCACCCAGTACGTGGCATACCACCCCGGCACGACGAGCCGTAATGGGAAGCCATTCAAAAGCGGCAACGGCGCGCCATTCATCGCGTAGGCGATCATGACTTCGCCGTCGCGCGCATGGTCGATGGCGAGCGACTTCATGAAATCGGGTGTTTGCGGAATCACGCCCGTATCGAGCCCGTTGAAGCGCACTTGCAGCGCGCCGGCCTTTACGCCCGCGCGATCGAGCACATCGCGCAAGCGCACCCCGCTCCAGCGCGCATTTCCCATCGAGCCGTTGGCCCATTGCCCTCCCGCCACGCGCGGACTGAAAAAGCCGCGTGAATTCCCCGAGCACTGGTTGACCGCGGCAATTTCGAACGGCTTGAATTTACCCACGAGATCATCCAGCGTCAGCGAAATCCGCTGCCGGATGTGTCCGCGGATGGCGAGGCGAAACGAGACCGGATCGACGACCTGGGGGATGTTCGCCAAATGCCAGCGCACGTAGAAGCGATCGTTGGGGGTGAACACGCCCTGGTCAAAAACCTCGAAAGGCGTTTCAAGCAGCGGCGGACGAGTACGCTGCAGCAGCACTGCTCCCTTCTGCGGAAAATTCGTGACCAGCTCGCGCTGGCCGTTGACGAAGGGAAGCTCGACGAGGCTCGCCGCCATCGCCTTCCATGCCGATGCACCGAGCAGTCCCGTCAAGCCGAGCCCGCCCGCACGGGCAAGAAATCGCCGCCGTCGTGACGGTTCTTCGAAGGTGTGCGCCTGTCCATTGACCTCGAGCCGCATGAAGATCTCCTGACGAAGTTCGTCACTCGATGTTCGTAATCACCGGATCTCTCGACAGCATTTCGGTGGTGATCAGGTACACGGCGCAGGGAAGGCCAATCGCATTTCCAATTTCCTTAACCCGATGGCCGTGTGAGCACCTAGAATATTCGCGCCGCGCCGCGCGGGCACTGCCCGCGCGGGTCAGCCGCACGACCCGGCGAATCAATCGGCGACGGGGGAGGAGGCGGAGTCTATGCGCGGTCCGCGCTCTTCAACTATCCACGATTACGTAACTTCTATAAGAATCGTGCGGCAAACTGATCCGCACGGCTGTTTGCGTGAGCCGTTCGGATACAGGCTTCGTCCTCCGCCGACACTATTCTTGTATTTGACTTCGGTGCGCCGTACGCGCCCGGCCGTACCCCACCAACGTGTCTGGTTCGAGAGAAGCCTGAAATTGTCGGAGTAAACAGATGAGTTCCACACATGACGTTCGTTCGCGCTACACGAGGCGTGGTTTTCTTGGTACGACGCTTACCCTCGCCTCGGGCGCAACAGCATCGTTTCTGCGCCCTGCCACCACGGCCGCCGCCGATGTTGCGTCACAATCAAAACTGCGTACGTACAACGGCGGCACGCAGCCCTATCCAATACCGTGGCTGGACAAGAACGGCAGTCATAATCAGCCAGCCGGGCCACGCTTGGAGCCGTCTCACATCTACCATTTCAAAGGCCGAGTTGGCCGTTGCGCGGATTTCGTCGGCATGGGCACTGACAATAGAGGCAACCGCGTTGCGTTTGGCACGCCCACGACCGACTACGGATTTATGCAGGGAGAGTACTTCGGGGGGCGCACTTCGCACAGCGGCGCATTCGCCCACATATGACTGACCTTGTTTCAGGGGCAGGCTGCTCCTCAAAACCAAATCCACGATTTTCATCCTCCGATCGCACCTTCGGGGCTGTATTGGGTTGTTCCAGTTCCTGAAGGGAGCCTCGTGATCAGCCCTGATGGGCAGCTTGCGACGCTCGAGATGGACAGCGTTGCGGTCGTCGATCAACCCAATTGGCCCGCTCTCGATGCCGTAGGCAGACCCGCCTTCATGAGTTTCAGCATGAAGTGGAAGGCGACGGATGAAAAAATCGTTTACGACGATCCAGAAAAGCAATTCCGGGTCGAAGGCTATCGTGCTACGGCCGAGATCGCAGCGGAAGTTGAGGTTCCTTCGATCAATTTCGCTTGGAAATCCGATCCTTTATCCGCGTCGCACGCCAATTTCGCGATCATCGGGGATGAAGTGAATGGACGGTACTATAGTCGAACGGGGTAGATTTTTTTGCTGAGCCGGCGTTAAAGCGATGAGTCGCAACGTCGGCCTGGCTCCCGAACTTGCTCTAGTACTGCCTATCGATCAGGATCGCGTGCACCGATTGTGTGTACAGCACTACTGAATGAATCCGTGACTGACCACCAGCGACTGCGGCGTCAGCGCGTGGTCCGGAACAGCTCTCCCCACACATCAGTCGACAGCGAGATCTTCACTGTCGCCACCTCGCTGCAGACCGAGGAGCAATGCTTCGCGCTCAGTCAGGTGATCCTCGGCTTCCTGCTCCATGAATTCGAGATCCAGCTCATCCGCATCGAACTTCATAATCATGGCTCCCAAGCTAAAAGTGTCCCAATCCGCCACATCCCACATTCACGAACCAACGATACATGGTCCGATTTTCCAGGGACGCATTTGTGACCCCAGTGATACCTAAAACAATAACTGTCCGATCAGCACCACGTTCAGCAGCACGATCAGGACCGTCGCTACCACGGCTGCAAACGCTGTTGGTTTGCCCATCACGAAATCGCCCATGACGGATTTACGCGACGACAGCGCGACGAGTGCGACGAGGGGCAGCGGCAAGACAAAGCTCAGTACCACCTGACTGAGGATCATCGCGGTCATTGAATTGAAGGTGAGCGCGATGACAAAGGCCGGTACCATCGTGATCAGGCGCCGCACCCAGACCGGGATGCTGAAGCCGACGAAACCCTGCATGATGACCTGACCCGCGATCGTGCCGACGACCGAGCTGGAGATTCCGGACGCGATCAACGCGACCAGAAACACGCCTGCCGCGCCGACGCCGAGTGCCGGGACCAGCGTGTGATACGCAACTCCGATATCCGCAATACCCGCTGTCTTGCCGAACGCCGACGACGACATCATCACCATTGCGAGGTTGACCAGGCCCGCAAACCCGAGCGCAATCACGACCTCGCGGTTCGAGAACCGCAACAGGCCGCGGCGTTCGCGGTCATCGCGTGGGGGCGTCCTGTTCTGCGTCAATGCTGAATGCACGTAGAGCGTGTGCGGCATGATCGTCGCGCCGATGATGCCGACCGCGAGCGTGACGGCGGATCCGTCCGGCAGTTGGGGGACTACGGCGTGGAAGAGCGCGGCGTGCCAGTCCGGCGGTGCGATGATGAGCTCGCACAGATAGCTCAGGCCGATGACACCGACGAGCGCAGCGATTGCAAGTTCGAGCGGACGGAAACCGCGCTTGTCGAGCTGGAGGATCGCGAAGGTCACGACCCCGGTGGCGATCAAGCCAGACAGCAGCGAGACACGAAACAGCAGAGAAATGCCGACGGCGGCTCCGATAAATTCCGCAACGTCGGTTGCGATCGCGGCGATTTCAGATGTGATCCACATTCCGACCGCGACCGGTCGCGGGAACTGTTCCCTGCAGAGCTCAGCGAGATTGCGTCCGGTGACGATACCCAGTTTCGCCGACATCGCCTGAAACAGCATTGCGACCAGATTCGCGATCAGCACGACCCACAGCAGCTGATAGCCGTAGGTCGAGCCCGCCTGGATGTTCGTCGCGAAATTGCCGGGGTCCATATAGCCAACCGACGCGATGATCGCGGGCCCGGCAAAGGGCAGGAACGCCCGCACGCCTTTGCGGCGTCCATCGAGCGCGGCGCGTGCAGCGAGCTGCGTCTGCAGCGTCAGGCCGGAAGCCAACGGGAGGACAAACGGAGGCTGTTGCAAAAGAGGCAACACCGGTTGTGCTCCTGCCTCTTCGTAGGACGACGCAGTTTTTGGCGAAGGCATCACGGGTAGCAGCCATGCTTTCTGTTCTGTTGCAACTCGGGCGGACCGTGTCGCGATCGCCCGGGGTTGCCGCAGACGGCAAATTGCTTTACAGCCTTTAGACGATATTCGGGCTGACGTTCGAGAGCTGCACCAGGGTTTCGCGGCTGATGTTCAGGTGCTGCATCACCAGTTCTGGCGGAGCATGGCGCAGCCAATCGGACAGCGAGACCTCGGCATAGCGATCGGACTTGAAGATCTCCAGGAACACCATGTCGGTGTTGCCCATGTTCTGCACATAGTGTCCGAGGCTCTTCCTCACATAGCCGATGTCGCCCGCTTTGAAGTCCGCGGTTGTCGCCTTCGGGCCCGTGTCGAACACGGTCATCCGGGCTTTGCCCTTGACGTAGTACTGCCATTCATCCGCATTCGGATGCCAGTGCAGCTCGCGCATCGCGCCCGGCTTGACCGTAACCCTCGCCATCGCGACCGTCTTCGACACGTTGAAATTGCGGCTGTCGATGATATGCACGGACCCGCCCCGGCTTTGCCGGGTCGGCGCCATGCTGCTCAGCGGGAACACGAAAGGATGGGGCGGTGCGCCTTTGGGTGACCGCACCGCGCGCTGATCGGCGGCGAGCGGGCCCGGGTCTGTCCCCTGGAAGATCCACCGCTGGTTGAGCGGGATGTTCTTGAAGGCGTCGGCCGGCACGCCGAAATTCATGGACAGCACGTCCGGCGGCGTATGCGCGAACCAGTCGGTCACCAGCAGCGTGTTGAATTCCGTCGACATGCCGTTATCGAAGGCGAGCAGGAATTCGGCGCCGGTCGAACCCAGCCCTTGCAGCGAGTGCGGCAGGCCCGCCGGGAAGTACCACAGGTCGCCGTTCTGCACGTCGCCGACCTGCGGGCGGCCTTCTTCGTCAAGAACCGTGACCCGGCATGTGCCGTCGAGCATGATCGCCCACTCGGCCTGCTGGTGCCAGTGCAGCTCGCGGATGCCGTTCTGGGCGAGCCGCATGTTTACGCCCGCGATATCTTTCGAGATCGCGAAGTCGGCTTGTGTGACTTCGCGCGCCCATCCGCCGTTCTGAATACGCTTGGGCGCGTTGTTGAAAGAGGCCCAGAACAGCGGCTGTCCGTTGACGTCGGTGGGCGGCGGATCCTGCATCGAGGGGAACTGGTTCGCCAGCGCCGGATTTTGCGGGCCCGGGTCATCCAGACTCGTTGGGCTTTTCGCGTTGATGCTGCCTTCCGCTGGCCTGTCCGGGTTGCCGAACGAGGCCGCCTTCGCGGTTGCAGCCACGCCGAGAGCGGCTGCCGAGGCCGCTGCGCCGACGAGGAATTCGCGTCTTAATAAATTAGTCATGTGGGTCTCCAATCAAATCTTCCTGCTGAGTGTCACGAGAGACGCGAGCATTGCGGTACGCGAGTGCGTCATTCCGACTTCTCAGCGGAAC
Source organism: Betaproteobacteria bacterium (assembly GCA_028291945.1). Lineage (GTDB taxonomy): Bacteria > Pseudomonadota > Gammaproteobacteria > Burkholderiales > SG8-41 > JAQGMV01. The sequence continues at coordinate 25,007 of JAQGNH010000560.1, read as the reverse complement.
GAACGTGTTAGTCATGCGCGTTCCTCGAGTAACGGTGTCCAACGTGCCCCAACTTCAACTCGAGAGGCGCTTGCTGCGTTGCTTCCATTGCCTGATCAAGATAAGGGTAGGGCGCTCTCGCCGCCCTGACTGCCGCATTACAGTTACGTCATGCCGACTGGAGCTCAGGACGCAGTGCTGTCGTGAATCGCGGCAACGGGCTCTTCGTGTCCGACGTACGGAGCGATCACTTCCGAAAAGATTGTGATGGTCACAAGCACCTGGGCCAACGCGATCAGTGGAATCCACGGAATATAGCGTTTCGGTAAGCCAGCTGAAGTGGTCTCCACTTCATCCGATAACTGCTCGAACGCGGTTTGATTACTCTGCTCCATAGTTCAGCTCTCAATCCATAAGACGTTTCAACGCACTGCGCAACACGACGGAACTTCATCTCACGTTGGTGTTCAGCTGCGCTCAGAACACCCGGCGCAGACGGAACCAAGGTTTTTCTGCGTCACGTTGCAGTGTCACACTGCGATGTGTGCGAACGATTACAACGCGCGCGCACAGCGTTACGGCTGAAAGGCACTTGGCTCTCTCCGCGTGCTTGGTGATCCGCGCGATCATCTAACTGAGTCTCCGGGGCATTCTTCTGCGCCTCATCGGTACCTAAGCTGCAACCATAAACACCACTCATGGATTACACAGGGAAGATTTGCGTATTAGGTCGCAGCGGCGTCTTCGTTTATTTTGGAGCTCGGCAAGTCAATGCGACTTCGGACGGCTGCAAATCAAAGGACCGTATCGGTGTGGAGAAACAGTACTGGCGATCTTTTGAACGTGATGCACCGGTCAATCCGAGGGGTATTCGCTGTGGGCGTTGTCGCAGTGTTCTCGGGTTGCGGCGACGTAGCGCAGGTACCTCTGTCGGCAGGGATTGGTCCTAATCCGGCGCTCCCACCGCCTGTACACAGGCTCATACCGACGGTGAACATCGCGCCCGCCGAAGGCTGGCCGGCGGCTGCGAAGCCGGTAAGCGCGCCCGGGATTGTCGTGTCTGCCTTTGCGGCGGATCTCGATCATCCACGCTGGATTTATGTGTTGCCCAATGGCGATGTCCTGGTTGCCGAGACCAACGCGCCCCCGAACCCCGATGGTAATGGCATCAAAGGTTGGATTACGAAATGGGTGATGAAGGATACGGGGGCGGAAGTACCCACCGCGAATCGCATAACGTTGCTGCGCGACGCCGACGGCGATGGGATTGCCGAGACCAAGTCCGCGTTTCTCGTGGGACTGAACTCACCGTTCGGCATGGCGTTGATCGGCAACGATCTGTTTGTCGCCAACACCGATGCTGTCATGCGCTTTCCTTACACGACAGGTGAGATGCGGATCACCGCACCTGGTACAAAGGTCGTGGATCTGCCTGCGGGTCGTCCAAATTACCACTGGACGAAGAACCTGATTGCCAACAGTAACGGGTCACAACTGTACGTGACGGTGGGCTCGAACAGCAATGCAGGCGAAGACGGTATGGACAACGAAAGCGGACGCGCGGCGATCTGGGAGGTCGATGCCAAGAGCGGCCTGCATCGCATCTTTGCATCCGGCATGCGCAACCCGAACGGTCTCGCATGGGAACCGCGCAGTGGCGCGCTTTGGACCGTCGTGAACGAGCGCGATGAGCTCGGCAGCGACCTTGTCCCCGATTACCTGACCTCCGTCAAGGAGCGCGCGTTTTATGGATGGCCTTACAGCTATTACGGCGGTCATGTCGACAGCCGCGTGAGGCCGCCGCGGCCCGACCTCGTCGCGCGAGCGATCAAACCCGACTATGCCCTGGGACCGCACGTGGCGGCGCTGGGACTCGCGTATTCACAAAAGAACGCTTTACCCGAACAGTTCTGGAGCGGGATGTTCGTCGGCCAGCACGGCTCCTGGAATCGCAAGCCGCGAAGCGGCTACAACGTGGTCTTCGTGCCTTTCAGCGGCGGCAGGCCGGCAGGTCAGCCGGTCGAGGTACTCGCGGGCTTTGTCAGCCCGCAGGGGAAAGCATACGGACGTCCAGTCGGCGTGGCCATCGATAAGCGCGGCGCACTACTGGTTGCCGATGACGTTGGCAACGTCATCTGGCGCGTCACGCGATTGGATAGTGAGGGTTAGCGGCCGCAACTTACCACACGGCCTTCGAACATTCCTCGCTGTGATTGAATTCCGGCAATGCCGGGTCCGCTATGCAGCCCCCAACCGCATATGACATTCAGCGGGCACGGTTTCGAGCAACACCGCCTGACTGAACGGCGCGGCGCGCCGCACGTAAGAAGGCCGGTCATATGCCGTAGTTCTATCACCCATCAAGAAAGATCGTCTCGGGCAGTTTGGCATCTGGGTCTTCGAGTCGTGCCTCCAAATGAACGCGCGCCATGAGCCGCTTGCAGTGTTCGAGATCATCGACCCGAAAAAGAAATAGCACCTCGTTCGGGTGATCTGCATTGCTCCAAAGGTGCTCGAGATACATGCCCTGCTCGGCATGAGCAGGAGCGTCCGCCGCCAGCTTCTGTTTGACGTCCGACAACTCGACGTCCGTCAATTTCGCCAGCACATGAGGCACGCTCAGTTGCTCAACTGTCGCGCCTCGCGAAAGCGCACGCGCTAGCGTGCCGCACCCTGAGGCTGCGGGCTCGGGAGAGAAAGAGACAACCAGCTACTGACGAACTGGTGCGTTTTTTGCAATGCGCTCAGTCGCTGTAACGCCGTGCTGAATACTTCGACGACCTCTTCTATCAACAGCCGAGCTTGCGACTTTGCGTACTGCTCGATCGCTGTGCGCAGCGCGCGCAACCGCTCGGATACATCCGAGATCCCGGCCATGGGTAATCGTTTGACGTGCTCGGGAAGGGAGGACCTTAGCGGATCGTAATAATGGAGGGTCTCCACGTACGCCGTAAGGAGGAAGTAAACAACGTGCTCAGTGTCGGCTATGTTTATCGCTTCGGTGATTTTCAACTGCACTCCCTTTGGTTTCGTGTTGCTGAGTCTCAACGTTTGTTCGATGCGAAAAGGATAAGTTCGAGTGTCACGAAAATTTATACGAGCGTAGACATTTCGCTGTATAGGCGGCGATTACGAACAGCTCTAGCGAGCTAACCGAGTCGGCCCCTTCGCGATAGATTCGTTCGCGTCGGTTACGTGCATGTTTCGTCTCATTGGGTGTGCGGTTACGAATGAAACTGAGGGCCTGTGTCGAGGTCGTGACAGGCGCGAATACAGTTGTGTTTCAGCTGCACATTCCCCGCAGATCTGCAGCAATGCAGAACGCAATTCAGGGCGCGCTACATCGGTAACGCAGCCGCGTTCTCGAGACATCAGCGCGCAACGCTCGACGCGTGCAATGACGGTGCCCACGAATGCCCGACAGGCGTACTTTGGTCGAAATATGACGAGCATCGTTATCATCGAGCACAACGATCTTATGCGCGACCTCCTGAAGGAGTGGCTGACTGAGTCGGGCTATGACGTTCGCACGCGAACACTTCACGAAGCCTTGGCAAACGATCACGCCGACCTGGTGATCGTCGACGTCCGCATGCCACGGCACGCGGGGGCGGGGATCGTGAGCGCGCTACAGCGTGCGCATCCGAATACTCCGGTCATCGCGATGTCAGGTCGGTTCCGCGCTGGTCTTGGGGCGTCGTCCTCGGCCGCGCGTGCGTTTGACGCACGAAAACTACTTGCCAAGCCTTTCACGCGCGATGAGCTGCTCACGGCGGTGCGGGCGGCCATCGGCGAACGACGGTGAAGGCGATCCCCATCGCGAGGATGACGCGCCTGCGCTAGCGCACCGCCTGCTTGAGTGCGGGCCTGGAGCAGAAAGTGACAACCAGCTGATGAGGAACTGGTGCGATTGTTGCAGTGCGCTCAGCCGCTGAAACGCCGCGCTGAATACTTCGAAGACCTCCTCTATTAACGTCCGCGCTTCCGACTGTGCGTTCTGCTCGCTCGCACTGCGCACCGCCCGCAATCGCTCGGAAACATCTGACATCCCCGCCATGGGTAATCGTTTGACGTGTTCGGGAAGGCAGGATCTCAGTGGATCGTAATATTGAAGTGTCTCTACGTAAGCCGTGAGGAGAAAGTAAACCACGTGCTCCGTGTCCGCTGTTTTTATCGCTTCGGTGATCTTCAAGTGCGTAGCCCCTTCGTTTCGCGTTGCTCAGTCTTATCGTTTGTTCGGTGCGAAAAGGATAAGTTCGAAATGTCACGGATGTTTATCGGACGGATCAAGGATGGCGGCGCGTATGTTCTGCAGGACGACGCGCCGAGTTAACGGATGATCGAGCTTGTCGATTTGGGGACGAGGAGAAGTCCGACCATCATTTGTCACCTACCGATCCGGTCATCACCGGCGCATCCCAGCCGCCGCCGAGCGCGCGTATGAGCGCGACTGTCGAGGTCGCGCGTGCGCCGGCTATTTGCACATCGGTTCGCCGGATCGAGAGCACGCCGCGCTGTGCGTCGATCACGTCCAGATAGCTGGTCGCACCGGCGCGATAGCGCGTGTCCGCGAGCTTGAGCGCACGGCCTGCCGAAGTCAGTGAGTCCTGTGTCGTTGCCGACTGTTCGCTCAGCACGCGCAGACCGGCAAGGTTGTCTTCGACCTCGCCGAAAGCGATCAGCACGCTTTGCCGGTAGTCGGCCACCGATTCGTCGAGCGCTGCCCACGAGCGATTGAGATTCGCGCGGTTTCGTCCCCCGTCAAAAACGGGCATCGACAGGATGGTGCCGAACAATGGTCCCAGCAGCCACGTGCGGCTCGACCAGTTGAACAGGTTGGACAGCTCATTGGATTCGAACCCTGCCAATCCGGTGAGATTCAGCGACGGGAAGAACGCTGAGCGTGCAACGCCGATGCGCGCGTTCGTCGCAATCATCCTGCGCTGCGCTGCCGCAATGTCGGGACGCCGCTCAAGCAGCGCCGACGGGAGGCCTGGCGGCACGCTCGGCACGTCGGCTGCGAGCGCCGCAGGCGCCAGCGCGAACGAAGCCGGCGGCTTGCCAAGCAATACCGCAAGCGCATGTTCGAGCTGTGCACGCTGCCGCTCGAGTCCGATCGCGTCCGTGCGCGTCGTGGACAGCTCGGTCTTCGCGCGCGCGAGGTCGAGCTCGCCGATGTCGCCAAGGTCGAAGCGCCGCTGCAGCAGACGCACGTTATCTTCGCGGCTCCTTACCGTTTCTCGAAGCACGCCGAGCTCTGCATCGGTGGCGCGCAGGGTGAAGTACGACTGCGCGACGTCGGCCTGCAACGAGAGCAGAATCGAGCGGTACAGCGCTTCGCTCGCCGCGACGTCATTCCGGGCCGCGGCAACGCTGCTCGATACGCGACCGAACAGATCGACCTCGTAACTCACGGTGAGCGGCGCCCGCCAGATGGTCACCGGCTTCGTATCGGTGCCGTCGAGCAGACCCTGCGAGACGGCGGATGGGTGCGAGCGCGTGGGGCCGAAACCGACGGTACCCTGCGGATAGCGGTCGGCCGCGGTGACGCCGAGAAGGGCGCGTGACTGCGCGACGCGGGCCGCTGCGCTCTTGAGGTTCTGGTTCGCCTCCACAGCCTGCGACTCGAGCTGATCGAGCACCGGATCGCTGAACACTTTCCACCATTCGCCGCGCGCCAACGCGTCGGCCGGCTGCGCTTCCTTCCAGCTGCCGCGTTCCTCCGGGCCGAGTTCCTTATATTGCGCAGGGATCTCGACCGGCGGCTGCTCGAATTTCGGTATCAACGAACAGCCGCTGAGTACGACGGCGACCAGAGCGGCGACGATTCTCATCACGTGACTCCTTCAGAGGCCGGGTCCGGCGCAGGCACATGCACCGTTGATGGCGCGAAGCGATGGCGAAGGGCGCCGAGGATCACGTAAAAGACCGGCGTGAGAAAGAGTCCAAACAATGTTACGCCCAGCATGCCAGCGAACACCGCGACACCCATCGCCTGGCGCATCTCGGCGCCGGCGCCGGTCGAAAGCGCAAGCGGAACCACGCCCATGATGAAAGCGAATGAGGTCATCAGGATTGGGCGCAGCCGCAGACGGCACGCTTCGAGAGCAGCCTCGACGAGGCCGCGCCCCTGCAGCTCCAGCTCTCGGGCGAACTCGACGATCAGGATCGCGTTCTTGCACGCGAGGCCGACGAGCACGAAGAGACTGATCTGTGTGAAGATATTGTTATCGCCTTTCCACAGCCACACGCCAGTCATCGCGAACAGCACGCACATCGGAACGATCAGGATCACGGCGAGCGGTAGCGTCCAGCTTTCGTACTGCGCGGCGAGGACGAGAAACACGAGAAGAACGCAGAGCGGGAAGACGAAGAGCGCGGTATTACCCGCAAGGATGTCCTGGTAGGTGAGCTCAGTCCATTCGAACGACATGCCGCGTGGCAACGCCTCAGTGACGATGCGCTCGATCGCGTCCTGCGCCTGTCCCGAGCTGAATCCGGGCGCGGGCCCACCGTTCAGCTCCGCTGTGGGAAACGCGTTGTAGCGCATCGCGGCATCCGGTCCATAGCTCGCGCTGACCCGCATGATCGAGCCGAGCGGCACCATTTCGCCGCGCGCGTTTCGCGTCTTGAGATTGATGATGTCATCGGCGTGCGAGCGATGCTCCGCGTCCGCCTGCACCATCACGCGATACGTGCGGCCGAAGCGATTGAAGTCGTTCACGTACAGCGAGCCGAGATTGATCTGCATCGTGTCGAACACGTCCGTGAGCGGCACGCCCAGGCGCTTCACCTTCGTGCGGTCGACATCGGCAAAAAGCTGCGGCACGTTGATCTGAAAGCTTGTGAACACGCGCGCGAGCTCCGGCGTCTGATTCGCTTTGGCCGTGATTTCGCCCATCACTTTGTGTAGCGCTTCATCGCCGAGCGATGCGCGGTCTTCGATCTGAAGCTTGAAGCCACCGATCGTGCCGAGCCCCTGCACAGCGGGCGGCGGGAACACGGCGATGAAAGCGTCCTGTATTCCGCCGAGGCGCTTGTTGATGTCGAGCGCTATGGCGCCGCCCGAGAGCGCCTTTCCCTTGCGGTTTTCGAATTCATCGAGGCCCAGGAAAACGATGCCGGCATTGGGCGCGTTGGTGAACCCGTTGATCGAGAGACCCGGGAACGCAATGGCATCCCTCACGCCGGGTGTCTTCATCGCGATGTCGGACATGCGCCTGATCACGGCTTCCGTGCGCTCGATCGATGCGCCGTCGGGAAGCTGCGCGAAGCCGACCAGATATTGCTTGTCCTGCGCCGGCACGAAGCCGTCTGGCACCTTCTGAAAGAGGACGTAGGTGAGGCCGATCAGAATGAGATAAATGCCCACCGCAAAGCTCTTGCGATGGAGCACGTGCCCCACCCCGGACTGGTACGCATCAGCCGAGCGGTGGAAGACGCGGTTGAAGCGGCTGAAGAACCAGCCGAACGCCCAGTCCATGAAGCGCGTGAAACGATCCTTGGGCGCGTCGTGCCCGCGCAGAAGAATGGCTGCAAGCGCGGGCGACAGCGTGAGCGAGTTGAACGCTGAAATGACCGTGGAGATCGCGATCGTCAGCGCAAATTGACGGTAGAACTGGCCCGTGAGGCCGCTGATGAACGCAATCGGTATGAACACGGCGCAGAGCGTGAGCGCGATCGCGATGATCGGTCCGCTCACTTCGGTCATCGCCTTATAGGCCGCCTCCTTGGGTGTAAGACCGAGCCCGATGTTACGCTCGACGTTCTCCACCACCACGATCGCGTCGTCGACCACGATCCCGATCGCCAGCACGAGCCCGAACAGCGACAGCGCGTTGATCGAGAACCCGAGGCCGAGCATCAGCGCGAACGTGCCCACGATGGAGACCGGCACCGCGGCGAGCGGAATAATCGACGCGCGCCAGGTCTGCAGGAATACGATCACGACCAGCACCACCAGCAGCAGCGCTTCGAAGAGCGTGTGCACGACTGCCTCGATCGACTTCCGGACGAAGCGCGTCGGGTCGTACACGACGTGGTAGTCGACGCCCGGAGGGAAATCGCGCTTGAGCTGCTCCATCGTCTTGCGGACGTTATCGGACAGCGCGAGCGCGTTCGAGCCCGGGGCCTGGAACACGGGGATCGCGACTGCGGGCTTGTTGTTGAGCAGGCTTCGCAATGCGTATTCGCCGGCGCCGAGCTCGAGCCGCGCGACATCTTTCAGCCGCGTGACCGCGCCGTCGGCCGTGGTGGCAACGATGATTTCGCCGAACTCCTCCTCTGTCGTCAGCCGTCCCTGTGTGTTGACCGGCAGCTGGAACTCGACGTAATTCGCTGTAGGTGCGGCGCCCACAACGCCGGCCGCAACCTGCCGGTTTTGTTCGCGTATCGCCTTCACGACGTCGGCTGCCGTGAGACTGCGGGCTGCGAGCTTCTGCGGATCGATCCACACCCGCATTGCGTAATCGCCCGAACCGAACAGGCGTACGTCTCCCATACCCGGAATGCGGGCGAGCACGTCGTGGATGTTGATGACGGCGTAATTCCGCAGGTACATCTCGTCGTAGCGGCCGTCAGGCGACACCAGATGCACGACCATCGTCAGATCGGGCGAGCTTTTCTGGGTAATGACGCCGAACTGCCGGACTTCATCGGGCAGACGCGGGAGCGCGCGTTGCACCCGGTTCTGCACCTGAGTTTCGGCGGCTTCCGGGTTGGTGCCGATCTTGAACGTGACCGTGAGGGTCAGCGCGCCGTCGGTGGTGGCGCGAGAGGACATGTACAGAAGGTTCTCGACCCCGTTGATCTGTTCCTCAAGGGGGGCAGCGACGGTTTCCGCGATCACCTTCGGATTCGCGCCCGGGTAGGTTGCGCGCACGACGATCGACGGCGGCACTACCTCGGGATATTCGCTGATCGGCAGATTGAACATCGCGATCACGCCGGCGACGAAAATGAGTATCGACAGCACCCCGGCGAAAATGGGCCGGTCGATGAAGAAGCGAGAGATGTTCATTTCGAACCGATCTGCTGAGTGAGCGCCTTCGCGGGCACCAGCGCTATGCTTTCGGCATGCTTCGGTGCGGCCGCGGTGCTGCCGTCCGCCGCCGGGCTCGCCGACGTGATGTTTTCATTCGCGGCAACCTTGTCTTTACGTGGCCCCGTCGTCTGCTCCTCCATCGGGACCGTCTGCGGTGTGACCGGACTTCCCGGACGCACCCGCTGAAGTCCATTGACCACGATCAGCTCGCCCGGCCTCAGACCGTCCTCGACGATGCGCAGGCCGTCGATCACTCTGCCGAGCTTGACACCGCGGTACTGCGCTTTTTTGTCTTCGCCCACCACGAACACGAAGCGCTTGCTCTGATCGGTGCCGATCGCGCGGTCGGAGACCAGAACCGCCGGGCGAGTCTGCGTGCCGTTCGAGAGCTTTACCCGCGCATAGAGGCCCGGCGTGAGCTTGCCATCCTTGTTGTCAACTATGGCGCGCATGCGCACGGTGCCGCTGCGGGTATCGATGCGGTTGTCGACGAATTGCAGTGCACCCTGACGCGGGAAGCCTTCTTCGTCGGCGAGTCCTATGTGTACGGGCAACGGCGCCGAGCCGTTGCGAGCGCGTTTCGCGTATAGCAGGTAGACGCTCTCGTCGGCTTCGAATGATGCGTAAATCGGACTGTACGAAACGATGTTCGTGAGCACCGGCGAGTTCGGCCCTTCACCTTGCACGAGATTGCCAGCGGTGATCTCCGGCTTGCCCACGCGTCCGCTGATGGGCGCAGTCACTCGCGTGTATGAAAGATTGAGGCGCGCAATATCGAGCGCAGCCTGCAGCGAACGGCTCTGCGCTTCGAGCTGTCGCACTTTCGACGCGGCGTCGTCGTACTCGCGCTTGGACGTCGCCTGTTCTGCAAGCAGTAATTCCGCGCGCGCCACTTCGCTCCGCGAGAGATCCAGCTGCGCACGCGTGTTCGCGAGTGTCGCCTCTGCCCGTGCGACCTCCGCCTGGAAGGGGCGGGGATCGATCACGAACAGCACGTCGCCCTTGCGCACTTCGGCACCGTGTCTGAAGTTCACCGACTGGATGTAGCCGGTCACGCGGGCACGCACGTCCACCTGCTCGATCGCCTCGATACGGCCGGAGAACTCCTCGCTCTCCACGATCTTGCGCTCGAGCGCGGCAGCGACGCTGACGGGTGGAGGCGCCGGAGCGGCGGGTGCAGCCTGCGAACTGGACTCACCGCATGCGCTCAGTAGGAGGGATGCAGCGAGCGCTAAAGCAGCGAGGCCCAGTGCCGGTGTTGGATTTGTTGGCATTTGTATCCCTGTTGACTCAAAGGGGTGCATTTCGCGCGAAATCTGTTACGGGTCAGTGTCGGATTGCGTTTCAGCTGTAACAGTGCTGATAAGTTCAAGTTGGTTGTCGACGCCGATAGTCGTTTGGAGACCGCGGAAATCGACAAGGCCGAAACATTCGAATTACCCGATACGATACGATCGCGACATCGGGCAGAAAGACGGTCGCTCGTGGTCTACTCAGGCATCGTGCCTGTTCGAGTGACTCAGTATTGGCGTACGTGGTCGTGGGAACACTGACACCCCGGGACCGTGAGTTAAAAACTTCTGTGTTACTTCTGTAACTTCGCTGCGCTCGGGCGAAACCGCAGCGTAACGCCGGGTCTTCATCCTTCATCGATCTACACGGCGCGGATGCTCGAGCGCAGCGGAACGGAGACTTGAGGAAGGACGGCCATGGTCAAATGCTCGAAAAATTGGGGTGTGCTCTTATACATGCTGGCTGGGCTCGCAGCCATCGCCATGCCCGTTATCTTCACTGTAGCGCCGCGCAACACGACGTACCTGATCCCGCAACCCGCGTATGAAGACGTGGTTGGCGTGATTCGATCGGTCTATCCGCTAACGGCGAGGTAGATATCTATTTAGCGGCGCTAGCCGCAAAAGCGGACTGTTGCGCCCGAAGCACAGCGAAGGAGCGGAGTAGGGGCTTTATCTAGCGGCGGTAGCCGCATAAGCAGGCCCTTGCGTAGATTTTTGTTCGGCCACCACCCCTGATCCGCTCGGCACCAGCTCGTGCCACAGCTGGAGAGGATGTGCGTCGAACAAGGCATGGGGATCTGCGCTGCGTGTATGCCACAGACCGCCGTCGATCTCCAGCGCGAGCTCGCCCGGTTGCCACACCACAAATCCCGTGAAATAGCGTGCGTCATTCGGAGCTGTTGCAATGATGCGATCGATGGTCTCTGCGTCCGTCACGAGGAACAGCCCGGCCATGAGCGGAAGCGACAACTGACTCGGCGGATCGGCGGTGCGCACCGCGGCAAATACAGCACCAACCAGCTCGGGCCCCCCAAAGAATAGGGGATCGACTATCTGCTGTGCCGGCGCATAGTCAGGGAAAAGCGCGCCGATCCTCGCATCGGTCGGCCGGTTCACGATCAAACCCAGGTGCTGGTTACCGCCGACCGGCGCGACGATCAGAACGGTCTCGCGATAGGGCGATCGTGCAAGACGGTCCGTGGCGACGAGCAGCAGCGGCTCCTCGATGTTCACGGCATGCGCGGCGGGAATGACGCTGCAAAGGACGAGAAGCCATTTCAGCACAACGGGTGTCGTTCTCAGGTAGCGCGTCATGTGACACTCCAACTTGGCGTTGCACCATCGTCGGAGGCGTAAGACAGGTCCTCGACCCCGATACCTCACTTTCGTCGGGATGCGTTACGGAGATGTTTCTTGCTACCGGCGCCCGGTTACGGTTGAAACATGCCGCTGACACCGGACACATGCACTACGCCTCCTGCGGTGCGCGCTTACGGGCAAGCAGGACTCTGGTCAGTGCTTCGGCGATATCGCGGATTACGAGCGGCTTGCGCAGCACTTCGGTGACGCCTGCGGCTCGCGCCCGATCGGCGAGCTGTTTTCCCGCATAGCCGCTCATGAGCAGGATGGGGGTACCCGGATTGAGCCGATTGATTTCGCGCGCGAGCTCGGTGCCGGCGATATCAGGCATCGTCTCGTCGGTCAGCACGACATCGAAGCGCTGCGGATCTGCACGGAAGGCCTGCAGCGCGGCCACGCTGGATTGGAAGCCTGCGGGTTCGTAACCCAGCTCGGCCAGGATTTCTTCGGCCAGTGCGACGAGCGCGCGCTCGTCGTCGATGACCATGACGCTTTCGCCCCGGCCGCGGGGTAAGTCGCCGGCAATGTCACCTAAAGGTGGCGCACCCTCGGCCGATCGAGGCAGCCAGACCGAGAATGTCGTGCCTTGTCCCATTTCGGTAGTCACTTCGATCGCGCCCCCGAGGTCCGCGACGATGCCATGCACGACGGAAAGGCCGAGGCCCGTGCCTTCCCCGACGCCCTTGGTCGTGAAGAATGGATCGAACATGCGCTCCAGCGTCGCCGGCTCGATGCCCGCCCCCATATCACTTACGAGCAGTCTCACGTACGAACCGGGAATGAGGAATCCTTGCGTCAGCGGTCGCCGGTTGCCCACCTCGACGCGGTCCAGCACGACCCTCAATATCCCGCCGCGCTCCATCGCTTGCAGCGCATTGGTAAAGAGATTCATCGCGACTTGCTGAAGCTGAGTCGGGTCACCGACGACTGCCGCATTGCCGCAGTCGAGTCTTCTCTCCAGGCGCACACGGGGTGGCAGGGACGCTGCCAGGAGCTCGAGCGTTTCCTCAACGATCGACTGAATGTTGACCGGCGCACGCTGACTCAGGCCGCTGCGGCTGAAACCCAGAATACGTTCGACGAGCAATTTAGCGCGGCTGGCCGCATGCATGACATTGTCGAGGTACCGGCGCGTCGCGCTCCCTTCCGCAGAGTGTTTCTGTGCAAGTTCGCCATAGCCGAGAATCGCACCGAGAATATTGTTGAAGTCGTGCGCGATGCCGCCGGCGAGCGTTCCCATGGCTTCCATTTTCTGCGACTGCCGCAGTTGTGCTTCGAGGCGCTCCTTGTCGTCCTCTGCCCGCTTGCGTGCGGTCACATCGATCGCGGACCCTACGAATCGGTACGCGCTTCCCTTTGCATCGCGCAGGGCGCGTCCGCGTGTGAGGACCCAGTGCCACTCGCCATCCGCATGCCGCACGCGGTACTCCAGCTCGAAGAGCTGGGTCTTGCCGTCGATGTGATCGTCGACGGCCGCATGCAGCCGCGGCACGTCGTCAGGGTGTAAGTTCGAATAGGCCATCAGCTCGGCGCGGGTCGCAAGCGGCGTGTCGGCATTCAGCCCGGCCAGCACTTTCATTTTCGGCGACATGAATAGCCGATCGCTCGCAAGGTCCCAGTCCCAATGGCCCTCGTTAGCGCCTTCCATGGCCAGCGCATAGCGCTCCTCGCTTTCGCGCAGCGCCGTCTCGCCGGCTTCCGCACGGCGCAACTGGTGCAGCAACGCCGCGATGGCCAGCATGACCAGCAATACGCCCACGAGCGTGCGCACCGCGAGCGAAATCGCTTCACTGCGCCAGGACTGCAAGGCGAGCGTCTGTTCGCGAGTAACCGTCACAACGAGGGGCAGGTCGCGCATTTGCGCACCCGCCGCGTAGCGCGGCTGGCCGTCGACCGTGTTGACGACGATGCCGTGCGCTGCAGGCGCGCGAGCGAGCTCGGGAAACTTGCGGCCGATCGGACCTTCCGCCGGCGGATGACGTACGACCAGCGTGCCGTCCTCGCGCAGGACGTTGATCGCGCTGCCTTTGCCGAGATCGAACGCGCCGTAAAACTGCTGAAGATCGTTGATGTCGATGGCGGCAGTTACGATGCCGGCGAAGATCCCCTTGCCGTCAGTCAGGCGGCGCGAGACTACGAACGTCGAATGGCCGTCGCTGCGGCTGACGAGGGGCTCGCTCACGAAGAATCCATTGTCCGTGCCACTGAGCTGCGCAATGAAGTACGACCGGTCCGAGACATCGAGCGGGGTCATCGGCGCTTTGGAGCTGTATCGTTGTATGCCGTCCGCGTCCGTTATCGCGAGCAGGTGTACTTGCGGCAGGCCCGCTGCGCGATTCGACAGAGCGCCTTCGATCCGCTCGGTGCGCGAATTATGGCCTACGTCGGAATACCAGCGGGCTGTATCGCGAAGGACCACGTCGACCGTCTGCAAGCTGCGGGCGCCCTGTTCGGCGAGCGCCCTCGCGAGATTGCTCAACTCGCGGTCGGTCGCTGCAACAGTCTGGTCGTAAGTCCGCCACGCGTCGCAAGCCGACGAAGCTGCGAAGGCGATGATGACGAAGACACCGACCGCCGTGATCAGTCGCCGCAGTCGGGTGAAGCGCACCGAAGGGATACTCCAATAAACGGGGACCGATGAGGGTTTCTTCACGCGTGGGGCTTATCCGGGGACCCGATTACGTCGCGCACGGCTTCGAGCAGCTCGTCACGACTGAACGGCTTTGCGATGATGCGTTTCACACCCAGCGCGTCCGCAGTCGCGCGGCAGCTGGCGAGGCCTGAACAAAACTGACCTGAGATCGCGATGAGCGGCGTTCCGGGATGCGCAGCTCTGACCGCCTGGAGCTTTTCGATGCCCGTGCTTCGCGGCATATAAACGTCGATGATGACCACATCCGGCTTCGCTCCGCTAGCCGTATCGGGCGACCCACCGGAGCCGATGCCATAACCTGCCTCGCTCAAGTATTCCTTGAGCAAAGAATGGATCAGCTCGTCTTCCTCGATTATTACGATGCCGGACATGGCGGATGCGGGCTATTCTGCGCCGCGCGGAGTCGACTTACTATCATGCCCGAAATTAGGGCTTTCACGCGTTGCAATGGGATTTCGGCGTGGAATGGCTCTGTTACAGACGTAATAATCGACGCTTGTGCCTCCACAACGTCGCGTGCTATTTTTTTGGCAGTGCACAAATCGTGAGTCCTATGGTCCAGCCCCACATCCTCGTCGTCGACGATGATCCGGCGATGCGTGAGTTGATCGCCGACTATCTCGACGAGAACGAGTTGCGCGTCACGACGGTTGCGACGAGCGTCGAGATGCGAAGTATTCTGGCGGAGCACGCTATCGACCTCGTGGTGCTCGACCTGCGGCTCGGGCAGGAGGACGGGATGCATCTCGCCCGCAAGCTGCGGGAGGAATCCAGCATTCCGATCATCATCGTCAGTGGCAAGCAGGACAACGTCGACCGCGTCATGGGGCTCGAGCTTGGCGCTGACGATTACGTCACCAAACCTTTCAATTCCCGCGAGCTGCTGGCGCGGATACGCGCGGTGCTGCGCCGCTACCAGACCGCGAGCGAGATTCTTCCGGCGCGCGATGAGAAGCGGCGTGCGTATCGCTTCGGAGGCTGGGAGCTCAATCTGCGCACGCGCCGGCTCACGGCACCCGATCAACAGCGGATCGATCTGACCAACGGCGAGTTCAGCTTGCTGCAAGCGCTCTGCGCAGCTCCGCAGCGGGTGCTGACTCGCGACCAGCTGCTCGATCTCTCTCGATTGAACGGCGCCGAAGTCTACGATCGTTCGATCGACGTACAGATCCTCAGATTGCGTCGGAAGATCGAGCCGGATCCCTCGCAGCCGCAGTACATCAAAACGGAACGTGGCGCCGGCTATATCTTCAATGCGCCGGTTGAAATCCTCCACTGACTCGTAAGGCGAACGCCGTCTCAGGAGCCGAGGTTAGCGCCACCAACGGCTCTTGTGAACGGGCGCGGCGTTTACTCCATCTTGATGTTCGCGTCCTTCACCACTTTCGCCCAACGCTGGATCTCCGAGGCGAGCGCAGCGCGAAATTCATCTGGCGTGCTGGCGATCACTTCGATGCCCATCGCCGTCAGGCGCTCTTGATTGTCGGAGTGTCTGAGAATGCGCCCGATCTCGGTACTGAGCTTGTCCACGATGGGTCGCGGTACGCCGTGTGGAGCAAGCACGCCCTGCCAGTCGCGCACCACGATATTGGGCAGGCCTGACTCCCCTATCGTCGGCACGTCGGGCAGTTGAGGTGAGCGCTCTTTCGAGGAAACCGCCAGCGGGCGCAGCCTACCGGCCTTGATGAAGGGCAGTGCCGACGTCATGGAGGCGAAGCTCATGAAGACGTTCCCGCCCACGAGGTCCGCGATGGCTGGGCCGCCCCCCTTGTAAGCAACGTGCGTCAGCTTGATTCCCGTCTGCAGCGCGACGAACTCCCCAACCAGATGCGGGGCGCCGCCGATACCGGATGAGGCAAACGTCAGCTCGGACGGCTTCTGCTTTGCGAGGGCAATCACTTCCTTCAAGGACTTCACCGGTGTTTTCGCATTCACCACCAGCACGTTGCCCACGGCTGCGCTCATGGTCACAGGGTCCAGGTCTTTCACCGGATCGTATGGCAGCTTGAGCAGGCTCGGATTGACTGAGAACCGCAATGAGACGAGCACCAGCGTGTATCCGTCTGGAGTCGCTTTGGCGACGATGTCCGTGCCGATGATTTCCGCAGCACCCGAGCGGTTGTCGACGATGACTTGCTGACGCCATGAGTCGCCGAGCTTTTGCGCGACGATGCGGGCGACCCCATCGCTGCTGCCGCCCGGCGGCACCGGCACCACGAGGCGAATCGGCCTGTTCGGATAAGTCGCAGCGACATTCTTGTCGGGCGCCTGCGCAAATCCCGCGGTGGTCGCAGTCATGAGCGCTGCGGCCGTACACATCATAGGTACAAAACGCATGAATCCATTTCCTCATTGCGCGCAGGGATAGGGACGTGACGCGGTGCGCAGGGCGCATTTTGGCATGTCGGTTCGGCCGATGGTCATGCCGCACCGTTACTGTACGCGCCGCATTATCTCGGTGCGCGATGCCCAAGTAAAATCGGGCCGGCCCCACGTGGCGCACGACGAACGTGATGCCAACATCGCGCGCGGCCGAATCCGGAATTGCCAGCGATCGCGCTATGCGAGCAAGCCGATCTCTACGGCAAACGGTCAGTGCAAACGTCTTTGATGACGTTCTTCGAGCCGCCGATCGAGCATTGCACGCTGTTCCGGACTGAGAATCGCACGAATCCTATGCATGGTTTCGGCACGCAAACGCGCTATTTCGGCTATCGCTTGGCCCTGTGTGTTCCCGATCTCGCGGGCGCGCTCCGCGTCAAACGTGTCGGCGCGGCTCAGCTTGTCGAGCTCCTCACGTCCGCGGCGGAGGATTTTCATGCGTTCGCGCAGCGCGGGCGCCGAATCATGAATAATTTTGAAAACCTGATCATCCTGCGCATCGGTCAATTGGAGACCGCGAACGAACGACATCGGTCCTGCCATAGCGCCAAAAGGTACACGACCGTCGTGTCGTGGCATGAAAGCGGGTGGACCCGATTGTGAGAACGCTGAGCCGATTACGCCAAGCGCCAGAGCACTCATAACCAGACGACGCACGATGTGACGGTTTCTTACATGAAACATGTTTGCTCCCTGTGGATGTTCGATGCACAGCCAAGTCTATTTGAGGGCTGCATCGGCTCGTGTAAAGGACACGTAAAGTTACGTAAATAATTCAGATCTGGAGGAACAACGGCGCCGCAGCGTGTACTATCGATACGAGTGAAGAGAAACCTGCCTAGCGCGTCGGTGGCGCCTGTGATTGCTGCTTACATTCTGGTGTTGCTCACGCACCGCCACCACGTGCGCCAGCTTCTGAATCCCGCGAGGGCGCAATCGCGCGCCTCGCCAAAAGTCCGCGGAGAAGCGCCAAACTTGATATGAGCCCGTACCTCATGAAGCAATCGGTTGTTTTCGTCATTGTCATTGCGCTTGCGAGCCCTGCTATCGACGCGTTTGCCCAGTTCTCGGGCGGCAAAGGCATGGGTGGCGGAGGAATGGGAGGTATGGGCGGCAGCACGCGCGGTTCGGTGGGCGGCCGCGAAAAAAACCCCGAGTCCCCTATCATTCGCCGCGACATAGTCGACGAGACCGCGGATCGGCTGTACATGTTGGAGGATGCTCTGCACCTTACACGTGATCAGCAGACCATCTGGGCGCGTTATGCCGACAGCGTCAGCGCAGCCGCAAAGGATGTCGCACGGGATCGGGATGGAGGCGAACTGCGCGAAAAGGTACCTGTGCTCGTGCGCCTTGACCGGATAGTAGAAGCGTCGCGCAACCGCTTCACAGCCCTCGAAGACATGACCGCCGCAGCCAGGGCGCTATACGACACGTTGACTCCGCGACAACGCGAACTTTGCGATCCGCAGCTCGCGACCATTGCTGCGTTGCTCTTCGAAGGTGCACGGCAACCGGCAGTCGCACCCCGAGCTGGCCGGTGATCGCCGAGCGACCGGGTCAATTGCAGGGTTGATTTGCGGCGAGACGACTTTCCTTGCAAGCCACTGTCGATCGCGCCGGCTACTGCGGTAAGGCGCTCATCAATCGTGCCTTAGCGCCTCTATCGGATCGAGGTGCGCCGTTGGGACTTTCGCTTTATTCCTGTAAAGCCACACGAGCAGTGCAACCACAGAGCCACCAGGCATAAGCAGTTCGATAGCGAGATAGGGGATAGTATGTTTTAGCAGATTCAGCAGCGAGCTCGCGTGCCGAGCCTTCATGATTCGGTGTTTGTCTAGCGGCGGCCGGCAGTTTTTCAGCGAGGAATTCGATGCCGGCTGATCGCGGGCGTGAGTTACGTGCTGCGCCATTCGAGAGTCGAAGACCGTGCTCGCTGAGTTCGTATCGGAGTGTTCAGTCATAGCATCAATGTCCATGGTTGCCCGCAGCGTCCCGCCGTTTCGCGTGCGCATCAATTCTTGTTTGTTCGCAGCAGCACGGCCATGGCCTGCGTGAGCGCATAGTCCTCCTTCGACGTCTCGCCAGGACACAGGCCACCGGTTTCGATAACAGCCTGCGCATTCCCTGAGGAATCAGCGTCGCGCGATTTTTGTATCATGGGAGCTCGCGCCTTCGTGTGCGCTGCGTCCGCCACAAGATGGTGCGGCAAATCGGCTTCCCGCACTGTCAGCCGGTTCAGGTCGCGCTTTGCACACGTGATCATGATGTCCGGCACGACACCACGGACCTGAATAGACCTCCCGGCCGGTGTATAGAAGCGGGCCGTCGTGAGCTTTAAAGCGGCCTGCGCGCCGATCGGAATGAGCGTCTGCACAGAGCCTTTCCCGAATGTCCTGCTGCCGACGATTGTCGCCCGGGCGTAATCCTGCAACGCGCCGGCGACGACTTCCGCCGCGGAGGCCGAGGTACCGTCGACCAGAACGATCAGGGGAACTGTTTTGATCCTGTCAGGTAGCAGCGCGAGATAGTCGGGCTCTCCCGTCGTAACATAATCCTCAGGAGAGGTCGTGAGTCGTAGATTCGCCTGCTTGGTGCGGCCTATCGTCGACATCACCAACTGGCTGCGAGGCAGAAACGCGGAGACTGTCGCGACGGCGGCGGTGAGCAGGCCACCTGGATTGTCGCGAAGGTCCAATACCAGACCAGCCAGTGCGCCATCTGTTGCCTCGTATATCGAGTCGAGGGCCTGCCCAAGCTCGCCCGCCGTGTTTTCCTGGAATTGAGCGATGCGCAGATACGCATACCCGGTCTGGAGCAGCCTGTAGCTCACACTCGGAACCTTGATGATCGTACGGGTCAACTTCATGTGCATCGGCGCAGAAACGCCGTCGCGGGAAATCAGGATCTTGATCTCAGTGCCTGGCGCGCCTCGCATGATCGCGAGCGCGTGGTGTAACTTGAGCTGGCTTAGCGGTTCGTCATCGAGCGCTAAAATCGTATCGCCTACGCGGATGCCTGCTTTGGACGCCGCAGACTCCGGCGTGACCTCGACGATACGCACTACAGTGCCCTGTATTTCGATCGTGATCCCGATACCCCCAAACTGTCCCTCCGTCAGCGTTCTCATCTGCTCCATGTCTTCTTCGTTCAGGTACTCGGAGTGGGGGTCGAGTGAGCTCACCATCCCGGCCGCAGCATCGGTAATCAGTTGAGCATCATCCACCTCGTCTACGTACATGCTCTTGATGCGTGCATATACCTGAGCGAATTGAGCCAGCTCTTCCGCTGGAACGAACGCGGACATGTTGGAAGCGGATCCTGCACAGCTCGTTAACGAGATCAGCAGGCCGACGCAGCAGCCAGATGCAATGACATTGAGGGGCCGTGAAGTGAGCAGCATTTGAGAGTGGTGAGTACTATGGGCGAAGCGATGATTAATCGACGTAAACGCGTGTAAAGTTAAGTAAAAACAGATCTCTCGCCCTCACGACGTCATGTTTTGCACCGCGGTGAACCTGTCAGGCGCTTGGACGTCCTCTTGTGCGGTACGACAGGAGTGTTGACGTGCACTCGAGCAGCATCAGGCAAAAGCTGCGCGAGGCGGGCTCCCTCATTCACACGATTCGCGGTACGGGTTACCAGCTCGCCAAGGACCAGGCGTCGTCGTGGGACGTCTACATTCGGTCCTCGATTGCTGTAGCCGCAATGGCATTTGCCACTGCGATCGTTTGCTCGTAGCGCGACCGCTCTTACTGGCGCATGACGTCGTCTATGCGCTCTTTACCCAGCTTTACCTTCGTTAACCGGACTTAGGTTTCCGTCGTGGCAGTCTCACGGTTCGCGCAGGCAATTCGCCGCTCGAACGCACAATCACTGGAGACCGCAAGACATGACCACCAAGACGATCGTTTCGGCAACGTTCATTGCTTCCCTCGGTTTCGCGGGCGTAGCTTCAGCACAACTGACGCCCTCGCAGTCGCTGTACTTCCGCGCGGAGACAGGTTATTCCTGGTCGCGAGACGCAGACATTCGGGACAGGGACTTCTCTGGGACACCCGCGATCTGCGGAGATGCCGGCTGTAGTACGGGGGGCAGCATCGATGACGTCGGCCGGTCATGGCTCTTCGGTGGTGCGGTCGGCTATCGCGTCAACCCGAACGTCCGAGGTGAGCTCGCACTCGGTTATCGAGGTGGTTACGGATTCGCCCAGACAATGCCGAACGGCCCGACGCTCAACGGCGACGTGACGAGCTGGAACGTGATGGCGAATGGCTACTACGACTTCGATATCGGCTCACGCGTGCGGCCGTATCTGTCAGCCGGGCTCGGCTGGGCGCGAAACCATGTGTCCGACGTGAACAGCGTAGATCCTGCGGGTGCTGCGGCGGGCGGATCGCACGACAACCTGGCGTGGTCACTCGGCGCAGGCATCGCCTATCCCATAAGTAACCGGCTGACGCTCGACTTCGGCTACCGCTATGTCGATCTCGGCAGATTTGATACCTCTGCAGGCGACGCGACTTTGACCGGCGCAGCCGCACCGTATGCGGGCGCGACCGGCAAGTTGAAAGTCAACGAGCTCGTGCTCGGCGTTCGCTGGTAGCGCGACGAACGGAGAGATGTCGATGATCGCGTTGAGGAAGGGCTTCGTCGCCAGGAACGCGAGGACCCTTCGTTCGCTCGCGTTGATCATCGGCTTCGCGTTTTTCACCATCGGCGCACGCGACCTGAAGCGTTCGCTGCAGACAGAAAGAGCGAGCTGCGACGAGATCGCGGTGGCTCAGCAACTGGAATGGCATCGGCAGCAGACCGAAGCCGTCGAGCACCATTCATTGCCAGGCTTGCTGCGTCTTTTCACGACGATCGCAGATGAGCTCGCGGCAGAGTCGACCGATTACAAGGACGTTGATTTCGCCAGCTCTGTTATTACCTGCGGAGCGCCCTCAACAACCAATGCGATGTGAAGCGCCTCCGGCGAGCGCGCCGGGGAAGGCGGTTGCAGTTTGCGTGGCGTACGAGGATCAATAAGCTCAACGGCTCTGATTTGGCGCGCACGAGCGCGCGGCTACCCCGTCGCACTCGTTTGCAGACGCGGTTGGCCATTCCAACGTGCCGAGCCGGTTCGCCGCGATACGAAACAGGTGCGCGGCTTCGGCGATTACGGCAAGGACCCACGCCTCGCCCTTTTCGATGCTCCTCGCGCGCTCGCAAAAAAAAGCGAGGCGTTCATTTACGTCTGTGAGGCCATATATCGGGAATCGTTTTACCCAGGCGGGTATGCGAAGGGCGTCGCTCATGTAGTCGAGCGATTCCAGATACGCGCTGAGCAAGCAATAGATCAGGTCCGGAGCGTTCGCCTCGCCGATGACATCACTGATTCGCGACATGGATTGCGGCGTCGAACCTGACGATCCCGGAGGCTCGCTGCGCGGTGGTTTATGTAAGCGGTGCCGGCGGTAAGGGGTGCCGGCGAAGAGCGGTGCCGGAGAAGCGCGCCCCCACACTACGAGAGCGCGGACGGGGGCTTGATGAATCATCCACCTGCGAACAGCTCCGGATCGCCTCCGCGCACGGATCGTCTGTGGCAGTCGCCGTATCAGGGTGAGGCGTCACAGGGCGCATATCGAGGCCCAGAGCGACCCTGCTGGTCGCCAGGAAACGGGCGAGATAGGGGCTGGCTTCGCTGTTCATAGGAGCACCTTCGTTTACGGGCACATGCCTTGAAGCGAGTATCCGATGGCAGTCGATTAATAAGCGTCAAGGCAACGTAAAGGAACGTAAAGAACGAGAGGCACCGCGCCGGTGCCGGTATGATGTCGACACGACCATGCCTGCCCGCGTACTTCTCGCCGACGACGACATCGAGCTCGCCACCATGCTTCGCGAGTATCTGGAGCGTGAGGGCTTTCGCATGACGATCGTGCACGACGGTGAAGCAGCCGTACGTCAGGCGGTCAGCGGCGAGCACAACGTCGTCGTGCTCGACGTGATGATGCCGAAGATGGACGGCGTGGAGGCGCTGCGGCGCATCCGCCTGAGCAGCCAGGTGCCGGTGCTCATGCTGACCGCGAGAGGCGACGACATCGACCGCATCATCGGGCTCGAGCTGGGCGCCGACGATTACGTGCCGAAGCCGTGCACGCCGCGGGAGCTCGCCGCTCGTCTGCGCGCAATCTTGCGGCGGCTGCAAATCCCGCCCGGCGCGGGTCCGTTGACGGTAGGGCCGATCGTTGTCTGGCCCGAGAAGCGCATCGTCGAGTGCGCCGGGCATGTGGTCGATCTCACGAGCGCCGAATTCAACATCCTCCACGTGCTCGCCATCAACGCCGGACGGGTCGTGAGCAAGAAGGAGATTTCGCAGGAAGGGCTCGGCCGGCCGCTTGCGCGCTACGACCGCAGCATCGACGTGCATCTCAGCAGCATCCGCCAGAAGATCGGCGCTTGCTCCGGTCTGATACACACGATTCGCGGGCTGGGCTACCAGCTCGCGAAAGAGTGAAGCACATGGGTCGGCTTTTCTGGAAGTTTTTCTTCGCCTTGTGGTGCGCGCTTCTTATCGCAGGAGTGGGCGCGGCTGGTGCCATATGGCTGCAATTCAGGTCAGGCCTGTTCGAACCGCCACCGCCGCTCAGCGGCCATCGAATAGCGCTCGATCTCGCCGCTTCAGCACTGCGCTACGGGGGACCCGAAGGCCTTCGCGATTGGCTGCGCGACGCCGCGCGTCACAACATGCCGACCGTGTATGCCGTAAACGCTGCGGGCGAGGACGTGCTCGGTCGTGCAGTCCCTGCGGCACAGGTCGCGCGTGCGCGCTTTGCCGTGACTGCCGACGATGGCCACACACCGGCACGCGCCGTCGCCACCACCGCCGGAGAGCACTACGTCGTCTTTGCGGAACCTTCGATCACGCCGAGACGGCCGCGGTTCGAGAAAGGCCCGCCAGGTCTGCGTCCGGGGCGCGGGCTTTGGCCATGGATGCACATCGTCGCCGGCACACTCGCAAGTTTGCTCGTGAGCGCGCTGCTCGCGTGGTACATGGCACGTCCGATTCGTAATCTCCGGTCGGCCTTCGATGCCGCTGCGCACGGCCATCTGGAAACGCGGGTGGGTCCGCTCATGGGGCGGCGCCGGGACGAGATTGCTGATCTTGGAAAGGACTTCGACCGCATGGCCGAGCAGTTGCAGCGGCTCATGGCGGCGCAGCGCCTGCTGCTCCACGATGTTTCACATGAGTTGCGCTCGCCGCTCGCGCGGCTGCAGGCGGCGATTGGACTGCTGAGACAGGACCCGAACGAGCACGAAAGATCGCTCGCACGCATCGAACGCGAGGCGATGCGGCTGAATCAGCTCGTGGGCGAATTGCTCACGCTGGCAAGACTGGATTCAGGCGCAATCACCGAGGCGCTGGAGAGGCTCGACCTTTCCGATATTGTCGCGGACATCGCCGAGGACGCAAAATTCGAGGCGGAGACTTCGGGCCGGCTGCTCGAGTTGTCCTCGCTGGAAAGCGCCGCGGTCTTCGGACGCTCGCAGCTTCTGCACCGCGCGATCGAAAACGTCGTCCGCAACGCGCTTCAATACACGCCCGTGGGCACGGTCGTGCGCATTGCGGTCGCGGTCGACCGGGTGGGATCGCGCGCCGTATTGACGATCGAAGACCACGGTCCGGGCATTCCAGAGGACGAGCTCGCCAACAGCTTCAGGCCGTTCTTTCGTGCGAGCTCCGCGCCAGACGGCAAAGGCTTTGGCCTCGGTCTTGCGATCGCGCGACGTGCGATCGAGGTTCACCACGGAACCATCGCGATGCAGAATGTAGCCGGTAACGGGCTGCGAGTGACTATAAAGTTACCACTCGCCGCGAGCTGAGCGTGGGTGCTGTGCTGCTCCGTTGGCAAGGAGACACGGCTACGTGCGTGGGACAAGGGCCACTCGGCGATCGCGTCGTGGTCTCTGAGCGTGAAGAGGGGGGCAGTGAATGTCCATGGATCGCGACTCACGGCTGTTCGACGACGGTCGGATCGTGATCCTCGGTCGCAAAGACAATCACAGCTGTGACGATTGCGCTCTTGTTCGGCATCGTCGCGGCGCGGACCGGATTCACAATTCGCGACATGGTGACCCTTGCTCACTTCCGCGTTGGCCGCATCCTCCTTCACCTGCTTGCAATGCTGCGCGATGGATGCGTTCGTTTCCACGTCGCCGGGATCACGAGGGAGTTACCCTGGGTCTCGGCAGCACTTGCGCTGCTTACCGGAATGCGTACCCGCCTGATCGACGCGTTTGTGCTTTACGT
>JAQGNH010000549.1 GCA_028291945.1 Betaproteobacteria bacterium | reverse complement strand
CCGGAGTCGATGACTTCCTCGCCGAGGCGACGCCCGAGGCGAAGCTCAAGCTGATCCGCGAAACGCAAGGCGCAGGACGGCTAGTGGCGATGACAGGCGACGGCACAAACGACGCGCCGGCCCTGGCGCAGGCGGACGTCGCGGTAGCGATGAACACCGGTACTCAAGCCGCCAAAGAGGCGGGCAACATGGTCGACCTCGATTCGAATCCGACGAAGCTGATCGAGATCGTAGAGATCGGCAAGCAGCTCCTGATGACACGCGGCTCGCTGACGACATTCTCCATCGCGAACGATGTGGCGAAGTATTTCGCGATCCTGCCCGCGGCTTTCGCGGCGACCTATCCGCAGTTGAATGCGCTGAATGTCATGGGCCTTGGGACACCGTCCAGTGCAATCCTGTCAGCAGTCATTTTTAACGCGCTCATCATCATTGCGCTCATTCCGCTGGCGCTGAAAGGCGTGCGCTATCGCCCCATCGGCGCGGCTGCAGTGCTGCGTGACAACGTTTTGATCTACGGCGTTGGCGGCCTGATCGTACCGTTCCTCGGCATCAAGCTGATCGACATGGTTCTCATCGCAGTGGGGATGGCGTGATCAATCTACGCCGCTCCGCTTCGCGCCTGCGGGCTCAAAGGCGCGCCGAAGAATCTACGCCGCTCCTTCGGCGCTTCGCGCCTCCGGGCGCAACGGCGCGCTTATGCGGCTATCGCTGCTAGATCTTTTATAGGAGACACTGATGTTTTCTCAATTCAGACCGGCGCTCGTGATGCTGATCATCATGACGGCCCTGACTGGCGTGCTTTATCCGCTGATCGTTACACAGATCTCGCAAACGGTCATGCCACGCCAGGCCAACGGAAGCTTGATCAAGCAGGGTGACAAGCTCGTTGGATCCGAGTTGATCGGCCAGGCGTTCAGCGATCCCAAGTATTTCTGGGGCAGGCCTTCGGGAACCTCGCCTTATCCGTATAACGCAGCGGCGTCGAGCGGCTCCAATCAGGGACCGCTCAACCCTGCGCTGGCTGAGGCCGTCGAGGGCCGCGTCAAAGCGTTACGTGACGCTGATCCATCCAATAAAGCACCGATTCCGGTCGATTTGATCACTGCGTCAGGAAGCGGTCTCGACCCGCATATTAGCCCCGCTGCGGCTCTGTATCAGGCTCCGCGCATCGCGAGATTGCGTGGGCTCGATCTGCGGAGAGTGCATCAGCTGGTGGCGGAGGCGACCGAAGGCAGACAGCTTGGATTTTTCGGCGAACCGACTGTGAACGTGCTGAAGCTCAACCTGGCACTCGACGGCTTGCGCTAAACCCATCCGGGCATCTGGTTGAACGCGAGATCGCAAACGTCCGTAGGCTCTGTTCTCCAACCCGCGCGACTCGTCAGTATCGGACCGCGTGCGTCAACAGCGGCTAAAAAACCGCAGCTGCGCCGTTAAAAGTCTCGCCAAGATGACATCGAGACTTTGCGTTCATGCAGTGCGGCGACCAAGCTTTTATTTTGACGAAACCTTTACACCGTTACCTATGCTTTTTACGACGTTTTAAGTCGCGTGCTCGTATATTCAGTGCATCGCGGCATACCGTGCCGCAGGATGATAGGAGCAACAAATGCGGCAGGCCGTCCCCAACGTGAATCCCAACGTCAAGCCTCTGGGCCCTTATGAGTTCATGTGCCTGTTGCTTGGAATGGTGTTCGTAATTCCCATTGCGATGCACGTGGTCGGATATTTTGTCGCCTGAGGCAATCATGAAGAAGCTTAGCAAGAGCGAGACGCACTGTTACGGGATTGAAGTGGACGATACCGGCAGTATGGTTATGGTGGAGAGGATCGACGGCAAGGCCATGTTGCCCGTGTGCTATCAAGCCAATTCCGAAGGGATGACCGCGCTCAAACATACCGTTGCTAAACCAGGAGAGTCAGGCCGCATCTGCATCCGGTCGTGCGGCGCAGCCGCACTCGGCGTCGCACTCGCGTTGATCGCTTTGCCGCACCTTGAAATATTGCTGATCGCCCCGCATGCGCTGTATCCAATGCACAGGACCGGAGGCGCGCCGATACTCGCTACCGCTGAAGCTCGTGCAGAACGGCTTGCGTTTCTGGCGGAGCGAATGATATGAGCGACACAGCCGAGACGCATTGCTGCCCCGTCTGCAACTGCGTGCACGAAGTGAATGCAGTGCGTGCTCGTTTTGCGTATGGCCGGCCTTTCACATGCAGTTTCGAATGTGAGGCGATTCGACGCCGTGCATGGCGCACGACAACGTCGGGCCCCATGCCGGGCAATCTAATCTGGCGCACACCTACAACCGTGCCCATCGAACGGCGAGGTGATTCCCAGGACATCCGAATCACAAATTCAATAGAGCCGGAGCATGACGCCACTGAGTACAGCAATGCACTGAGCGTGCTTGCAGCTCCGCCACTAATATTGCTCGCGCCGCAGCCCATGCGTTGCTAAACGTGTTCAGGATCGGCGCTTTTTAGGACGGCCCGCTGCGTATGGGAGGGGGCGCCCCGTTTCGACGAGCGCGCAGGGCTACTCTATACTGAGCCACATCGATGCCCGAACAACGTCCCGATCCGGATGCGCTGCTCACGCGAGTCCAACGCGAGGAGGCTAAGCGCAAGCGCGGCCGGCTGAAGATTTTCTTCGGTGCCGCGGCAGGTGTGGGCAAGACGTACGCGATGCTCACCGAAGCGCGCGAAAAGAAGGCCGAGGGCGCCGACGTAGTCGTCGGCATTGTCGAAACCCATGGGCGGTCCGAAACAGCAGCGCTGCTCGCTGAGCTCGAGGTACTGTCTTCCCGCACCTTCGCGTATCGCGGCGCGCAGCTCGAGGAGTTCGATCTGGACGCCGCGCTCGCGCGGAAACCCGCGCTGATCCTCGTCGACGAGCTTGCGCATACCAACGTCGAGGGCTCCCGTCATCTGAAGCGCTGGAACGACATCGAAGAGCTCCTTGCCGCCGGCATCGACGTCTATACCACGCTCAACGTTCAGCATCTGGAGAGTCTGAACGATATTGTTGGCGGGATTACGCAGATCCGCGTGTGGGAAACCGTACCGGATACCGTCTTCGAGCATGCGGACGAAGTGGAACTGGTCGATCTTCCTCCGGATGACCTGCTCGAGCGTCTGCGCGAAGGCAAGGTTTACATGCAGCAGCAGGCCGAGCGCGCTGCACACAATTTCTTCCGCAAAGGCAATCTGATCGCGCTGCGCGAGCTCGCATTGCGCCGCACGGCCGAGCGCGTCGATGCCCAGATGCGTGACTATCGCG
>JAQGNH010000538.1 GCA_028291945.1 Betaproteobacteria bacterium | reverse complement strand
CGCATCGAGTGCGCGCAGGAAAGCGCTGTCGTACCGTCCATTCAGACTTTGCGAAAGTGGCACGAGACGATCGTTCACTATACGGGCGACCGACGGCGGAGGCGCTTTGCGTGTGAGTGCAAGATAGAGCACCGAAGCGAGCGCATACAGGTCGGTCCACGGCCCCTGTTTCATTTCCGGGTCTTCCGCGTATTGCTCGATCGGCGCATAACCCGGCTTCAGGATCACGGTGAACGCGCGCGTCCTGTCTCCGATCACACGCCTCGCCGCGCCGAAGTCGAGCAGCAGCGGCGTCCCGTCCTCGAGCATGAGAATGTTGTCCGGCGAGATGTCGCGGTGATAGCAGCTCTGGCTGTGTATGGTCTCGAGCGCATCCAGAAGCTGCGACAGCAGCGTTTTTATCCACGTCTCACCGGGTTCGTCGTCGAGCATGCGCAGAGCGTGCTTCAAAGTAATGCCCTTGTAGTAGGGCATCACCATGTAGGCGGTGGCGTTCGCCGTGAAGAACCGATGGACTTTTACCAGCGAGGGATGGTCGAACTGCGCAAGGAGGCGTGCTTCGTTGATGAAACTGCGCAGGCCCGCCTCGAATGTCTCGGCGTGACGCTGCGAACGAACCTTTACCGTCGTGGTGCCTTCGCGCTCGGCGAGCTCGGACGGCATATACTCCTTGACAGCAACCATGCGGTCGAGCGATTCGTCGTGGGCGAGATAGACGATCCCGAACCCGCCCTGGCCGATGAGCGCCACGATCCGGAATTCGTGTACCGTCGTCCCGATCGGCAGGGCGTTACCGCCACAGTCCCCTGGTACGGCGGCCGCAGGCTCTTTCGTCGGGATGATCGTTGATTCGCTATCGCGAGATTCTCCCATACCGGGCCCTTTGGTCAGAACGGGATCCAGTGTAAAGGATACCGCTTTGGCCGGTACGGTACGCGCGAGTAGTGCTTAAGTAAGAGTCGCTCTCGAATTGCCACGACATGCACCACCGGACCGGGTCGCCTTCGACGATTCGGCGCGACCACGAGCACTGGGTTCATGCTGCCCGCATCAAGACGAGAGTCGCCGTGCCACGCTCGGTGCGCGTATCGTGCTCGGTTATCATTGCGCAAAATCGAGCATCTCATGCCTCCCCGTCGTCTTCGCTACGCCATCACCTGCATCTTCACGCTCCTCAGCGTGAACGCACTGTCCGCGGACATTCAGAAGACTTACTTCCAGCGCCCGCTTCGAATCATCGTCCCCTTTGCGCCCGGGGGAGGACAGGATACGACTGCCCGCATTCTCTCGCCGAAGCTCACTGAAATCACCGGACAGCAGGTGATCGTCGACAACCGCCCCGGAGGCGGTGGCATCATCGCAGCCGAAACGCTGCTCAGGGCACCCGCGGATGGCCACACGACGTATCTCGCGAGCACGGCGTTCGTGCTGACGCCAAGCCTCCGCAAATCGCTGCCATTCGATACGCTCAAGGACTTCGCGCCCATCACGCGCGTTTCCGCCGCAGCTGGGACGCTCGCCGTGCACGTCTCGCTTCCGGTGCGCACCGTACGCGACCTCATTCGGCTCGCCAAGGAGAAACCCGGCCAGATCACGTTCGGTTCCGCAGGCGTTGCGTCGAGCTCGCACCTCTCCGGAGAGCTCTTCAAAATGCTCGCCGGCGTCGACATCGTCCACGTGCCGTACAAAGGGAGTGCACTTGCGGTGACGGGACTCGTGAGCGGCGAAGTTGTAATGGGATTCAACAACGCGATATCGACGATGCCGCACGTCAGAGCGGGCAAGCTGAAACTGCTCGGCGTCACCACGCCCAAGCGATCGACGCTCCTGCCTGACCTTCCCACGATCGCGGAAGCCGGTGTGCCAGGATTCGACAACACGATCTGGAACGGCATCGTGGTGAGTGCTGCGACGCCGAAGCCCGCGATTGCCGCGCTTCATGACGTGATGACACGCGCGTTGCAGTCGCAGGACGTCACCGAGCGCTTGGCTCAGGACGGGGCGACGCCGGTTATCGGCGATACGCCGGCCGATTATGCTGCGTTTCTGAAAGGCGAGACCGAGAAGTGGTCGAAGGTCATGCGCCAGGCCGGCATCAAACCCGAATAACTCAAAGCGGTCATCCTGGACCGCACCACAGCGCGATAGCTCAAAATGCCGTCGTGGCTGCGCGACAGCCTAATAACTCAAAACGTCATCCTGGACCGCGCGACAGCGCGAAGTGATCCAGGATCCATTTCGGAGTAACAAATGGACCTCGCCTTAACCCATCGCAAAGCCATCATCTCCGGCGCCAACCGCGGCATCGGCCGCTCCATTGCACTCGCCAATGCGAGCCAAGGCATCCACCTCGCACTGCTCGGCCGCAACAAACCCGCGTGCACCGAACTCGCACAGGAAATCTTGCAGAAGCATCCGCAGATCAAATGCGTCGCCGTGCACGTGGACCTTGAAGAGCCGCACACGATCAAGCCCGCAGTGGAAGAAAGCGTGCGTGCGCTCGGCGGCCTCGACATTCTTCTCAACTGTGCCGGCGGCGCTTATCGAGGCAAGCTCGCCGAAATCCCCGATGACGCCTGGGAGCGCTACTTCAAGGTCAAGCCGCTGGGACTCATCCGCATGACACGGGAGGCCGTGCCTTATCTTCAGAAGTCCAACCAGGCGCGGGTCATCAACATCTCCGGAACGCGCGGACGCGAGCCTGGCCCGCAGTCCGTCATGGCGGGGCCCATCAATTTCGGCACGCTCAGTGTTACGAAGGCGCTCGCGAACGAGCTCGGTCCTCTGGGCATTACGGTCAATGCGATCGCCCCGGGAT
>JAQGNH010000522.1 GCA_028291945.1 Betaproteobacteria bacterium | reverse complement strand
GCAACGCTTTTCACTGCCTTGCTGCACGGGGGCTGGACTTTTCTCAGGACCTACTTGCTGCGCCTGGGATTCCTCGACGGCAGGGAGGGCTTCATGCTGGCCGTGGCGAACGCCGAGGGCTCGTATTATCGCTATTTGAAGCTCATGCTGATGGCCAGGCGTCAGTGAAGACTGCGGTCATCGTTACGACATACAACCGTCCGGACGCGCTACACACCGTCCTGGAGGGTTACCGCGAACAGACCGTCAGCGATTTCGAGCTTTTCATCGCCGACGACGGCTCGCGTGACGAGACGCGCGCGCTGGTTGCGGATTATTCGAAGCGATCGGCATTCCCGGTTCATCATGTGTGGCAGGAGGATCGCGGATTCAGAGCGGGAGCTGCGCGCAATCGCGCGCTCGCTCAGACCGGCGCCGACTATGTCGTATTCAGCGATGGCGATTGCGTGCCTCCTGTTTTTTTCGTGGAACAGCATCGTGAGCTTGCGGAGGACGGCCATTTTCTCTCGGGCAACCGCATACTGCTCAGCAAGGAGTACACAGCAAGCCTGCTGCAGACGCGCGCCGCAGTCCATCGGCTGTCTATGCCGCAGTGGCTGATCGCCTGGCTGCGCCGCGACGTCAATCGCGCGCTGCCGCTCCTGCGTCTGCCAAACGCGTCTTTCCGCAAGCGGCAGATGCTACAGTGGGAAGGTGTGAAAACCTGCAACTTCTCGGCCTGGCGCACAGACCTGGTCCACGTCAACGGCTTCGACGAGCAATACTCGGGGTGGGGTCTCGAGGACTCCGATCTCGTGATCCGCCTCCTGCACGCCGGCGTGCGACACAAAAGCGCACGATTCGCAGCGCCGGTCTTTCACCTGTGGCACCAAGAGAACGACCGTACCCAGCTCGCAGAAAACCAGCATCGGCTCGAAGCGATATTAGCGTCCGAGCGGGTGGCCGCAGCCGTCGGTCTGGATCAGTACTCGTCAGCATGAGCGCTGCAACATTCGGCCGTGCGTGGACCCGCACCAAACCGCCTGAGCGCGTGCTCATCGTCGTGACGCGCCGTATCGGTGACGTGCTCCTCGCCACCCCGGTCGTCCACTCGCTCAAGCAGGCATGGGTTCACGCGAAGATCGATATGCTCGTGTTCGCCGGGACCGAAGGATTCGTCACGGCCAATCCAGATGTGAACCGCGTGCTCACCGTGCCCGAGCGCCCGCATTTTGTTGAGCATGTGCAACTTATGCTCAAGCTTGCGCGCAAATATGATCTCGCACTGTCCCTGCTCGCCGGTGACCGCCCTACGCTCTACGTTTACGTGGCCGGCAAGCGGCGCGCCGGCCTCCTCCTGCCCACGCGGAAACATCGCTGGAAGCGTTCTCTGCTGCACGCATGGGTTGCGCTCGACGAGACGGAGACGCACATCGTACGCGCGCACCTTGCGCTGCTGGAGACGCTAGGCGTCACGCCGAGCGCTGAGGTCACCGCCTCCGCCTCGCCGGAGGACAGGAAAATCGCCGAGTCTTTGCTCGCCTCGCTACAAGGTGCGCGCTACGCCGTGCTGCATGTGTACCCGAAATTCCGCTACAAGATGTGGACCGAGGCCGGATGGGTCGCCGTAGCACGCTGGCTCGCCGAGAGAGGTATACGCGTAGTTCTCACTGGCGGGGGCGCCGCGGACGAAATGGAGTACATCGCACGCATTGCGACGCAGGTACCAGGAGCGCTTGATCTCGCCGGTAAGTTAACGCTCGGCGGCGTGGCGCACATCGTTTCGCGCGCAGTCGTTTATATCGGGCCTGACACCGCGGTCACGCACGCTGCCGCAGGTCTCGGTGTACCGACGGTCGCGTTGTTCGGGCCGAGCAATCCCGTGAAATGGGGTCCGTGGCCCGCAGGCCACGCAGCGCAAACAAACCCATGGATCCGCACCGGCAGTCAAGCTGTCGCCCGCGTGCGCCTGGTGCAGGGCGCGGGATCTTGCGTCCCCTGCGGCTTTGAAGGTTGCGAACGCCACATCGAAAGCTCAAGCGACTGTTTGACAGGCTTGCGGCCGGAGACCGTCATCGATGCAATCCGCAGCGTGCTCGAGTGAGATGCGGCCTCTGAAAGAAGAACAACGCTCAGCACGCCGGGTCAAATGGAGACAATCGAAACCGAAAAATACGATACGCCGCGTGCGGTCCGCGCGATCGCAAAAGCGGCGGCAAAGCCTTGGTTTTGAGGTTCCCTGCGCGCCCTCGCGCGGCATGGCCACGACATGATTGCTTATCTGCGGGCGCACTAACCCGGAGGTCACGCGCCGATGGCCGGCGACGCGGCCTCGGCTTCCACCGCGGGCTCGATGATCTGAAACTGAGTGCGATAGAGCCGCGCATACAAACCGTTCGAGGCGATCAATTGCGGATGGCTGCCCACCTCGACGATGCGGCCCTGCTGCAGCACCACGATTCGGTCGGCACGCTCGACTGTCGACAACCGATGGGCGATTACGATAGTCGTGCGGCCCTGAATGAGCGTTTCCAGGGCGGCCTGGATATGCCGCTCCGATTCCGAATCCAGCGCCGAAGTGGCTTCATCGAGTATCAATATGGGCGCGTTCTTGAGCAGCGCACGCGCAATCGCGAGTCGCTGACGCTGCCCGCCTGACATCCTCACACCATTCTCTCCGACGAGGGTCTGCATCCCTTGCGGCATCTGTTCGATGAAATCGAGCGCGTGGGCCGCACGCGCTGCGGCGACGATGTCGGCTTCCGACACGCGCTTCATCGTGCCGTAAGCGATGTTCGCCGCCACCGTATCGTTGAAAAGCACCACGTCCTGACTGACGAGCGCAATGTTGGAGCGCAGGCTTTCGAGCTTGAGGTTTTCGAGGTCGTGGCCATCGAGAATCATGCGGCCGCGCGTCACGTGGTAAAAACGCGGCACCAGGTTGGCGACCGTCGTCTTGCCACTGCCCGAAGGACCGACGAGCGCAATCGTCTCTCCAGGTGCAATTGAAAGATCGAAATTCTCGAGCGCGAGCCGCTCGGCGCCGGGATAGGCAAAACTGACGTGATCGAAGCGCAGCGCCCCCGAAGCACGAGCTATCTTCACGGTTCCTGAATCCGGCTCGCCGGGTTCGTCGATCAAGGCGAACACACTCTCGGCCGCAGCAAGCCCGCGCTGAAGAGGCTCGTTGACGCTGGTGACGCGCTTCAGCGGGGCGTTTAGCATGAGCATGGCCGTCACGAACGACACGAATCCGCCGACGGTGATCTCATTCGCGCTCGACTGCATCGTGGCGAGCGAAACGATGAAGGCGAGCGCGACGGCGGCTATCAACTGCACGATCGGAACGCTTAGTGCTGCGGCTGTGGCCTGTTTCATCAGGTATCGCCGTACGTGATTCGCTTCGCTGTTGAAGCGTTCGGCCTCGTACTGTCGTCCCCCGAACAGCTTCACGACTTTGTGGCCTTCTATCGCTTCCTGCAGAACCTGAGTCACGTCGCCCATCGAGCGTTGCACGTCACGACTCGAATTGCGCAGCCGTATGCTGATCAGGCGCACGACGATGATGATCGCTGGCGTCATCGCCAGCGAGAGCAGCGTGAGCTTCCAGTTGAGCCACAGCATCCACCCGAGCAGGCCGAGCGCTGCAAGACCGTCTCTGAATAGCACCGTGAGAACCGTGGTCGCAGCGGTTGTCACCTGCGTCACGTCGAATGTCACCTTGGAGATGAGATTCCCGGCCGGATAGTTGTCGTAGAACGGCGCCGGCAATCGCAGCAGCTTGTCGAACATGGCATTGCGCAGGTCCATGACCACGCGGTTGCCGACCCAGTTGATCGAGTAGCTGGAGAGATACTCCGCAATCCCGCGCACGATGAAGAGGACCACGATCGCAATCGGCATCCAAGCCATGATGCGTTCGTTCTTGTCGACAAACGTGCCGTCCAGCAGGGGCTTCAGCATCGCGGGCAGCGCGGGCTCCGTCGCGGCGACCAGCATCATCCCCAGCAAGGCGAGCGCGAACACGCCCCGATAGGGTTTCACGAAACGCAGAAGGCGCAGATAAAGCTGGGTACTGGTGATTTGCACGGTGCGAACAATAGCAAAGAAATAGCTGGAACCGCTCGGCTGCGGCTCCAAGGCTGGCGATAAAAGCATACATGATCGACGAGCGGCCGCGGGCTCGCTATGCTCATGCACTGCAATCGACGGAGGTGTACCCGTGACGCAGGAGTGCCGCTGCCGCGAACCTCAAAAAGATCCGACCGCGGTTGCGCGCATGGAACATACAGCAAAGCGCTCCATTTTCGTACCCCTACGGCGGAGGGATGGAGCGAACTGGCGTAGGCTGTTCGCGCGCATGCTATGCGCGAGCTTGTTCGCGCTTTGTCATCTCGCATCGGCCACGCCGATCAAAGTGCTGTGGTACACGTATGCGGATCCCGCGTCGGAGTACGTCAGCTTCTATTCCGGTCTTGCGGGCACGGGGCCGGGCAGTGCAGGTAGTTACCCCGAGAGCAGCGGTATCACGTGGGATTTGACGTTCTTCGGCCCTTCGAGCCCTGTTCCCGTTTTCAGCGCATACGACGTCCTCGTCATTCACAGCGGCGAAGCATTTCGGACGCAGCCACCGGGCGGGGCGACCGTGACGCCGAACTACGCCGGGATACTCGCCAACAGGAACGCCATAGAAGCCGCTCGCGGCAATCGCACGCTGATCAGCGGCGCAGACGCGGATTTTCACGCAGTGCGTGGCGATAGCGGGCTGTGTCCGGGCGCTGCGTGCGGTAACTATGACGGTGCGCGCGGCTACGTCATAAACGCGGTGGATTGGGCGGCCAGCGGCGCTGGGCTCGGGATCGTCTCTTTCTATCACGGCGAATTTGCAGGCTCATTCTGGTGGGACGATCCGAGCTCATTTTTGAAAAGTGAGTTACAGGGAAACTGGATACCCTTCCATGAGAACGCAGCAGTCGTCCCGGCATCTGCAGCAAACCTGTCTCTCGATCAGGGACTGACCTCGTCGGGGCTGTCGAACTGGGGCATCTCGTTCCACGGCGCGTTTACGAGCTCGATCCCGGGATACATCAGCACGGTCGATTCAGCGTCTCACCCCGGATACTCACTGAGTATCGCGACGGTCGCCCTGTGCCAGCCCACGAGCTCCAGCAGATGCATCAGCGCGACGCTCGACGAACCGTCGTCCGCATCGCTGCTGGCAGTGAGCGCGCTCGTACTCCTTTTTGTGTTCCGCAATGCCCAAGCACGTGGAAAACGATTGGGTCCCGAACCATACGATGCACTCGAATTCGGCATGCGATCGCACTAGCGCACCGTGTATTGCGCTGAAATAAAGAATGAACGCTCGGGCGCGGGCAGCGCTGCAAAAGTTGGAAATCCGGTAAAAACGCCGTAGGTGTAGTACTTTTCGTTGAACAGATTGCGCACACCCGCATTGAAGCTCCAGTCTCGCCGCTCATGCGTGACCTTCGTATCGACCACGGTATACGACGGCATGCGCCGGCCGAACTGGTTTGTTTCGTCGGCGTCGTAAGGACGGTCTCCGACGTAACGGACTACGACATGTGCCTGCGTTTGCGGCATGAATCGCCACGAGACGCCGGCGTTGGCGGCATGCCGCGGCACGAGCGGAACATCGTTACCGGCGATCGATACACCGCCGAAGCTGCCCGACCGAAATTGGGCCATTGCGTAGGTGTAGTTCACGAAGACGCGCAAGGTGTCCCTCGTCCAGCTCGCCTCGGCTTCCACGCCCGAGCGACGGGTGGGCGGCAGATTCCGGTTCGTGAATGTGAGCGGATCAAAGAAAATCTCATTCGCGATGTCGATGTAGTAATAGCTCGCGCGAAACCGCGCAGCCCCGAACGAACCCTCCACACCGATTTCCCGGTCGCGCGCGGTCTGCGGTTCCAGCGCTGTAATGCTCGCGGTGAACAGGCTGTAGAGATCGTTCACATTGGGAATTCGAAAGCTGCTTCCCAGCTTGCCATAGATCGACAGGCCTTCGCCGAGACGCTGTCTTGCTGCGACCTCGTAGGCCTTGAGGCTACGTTCACGTGAAAAGCTCGCCGTCGGATTCGTTGGGTCCGAGACCGCGTATCTGACGCTCTGGCCGCGTGCGCCCAGCGACAGCGTGGTTCCGGTCGTAAAACTCGTCGTGTGCTGCGCGTACATGGCCGCGTTGCGCTGAGTGGCTGTCGGGCGCCCTACGATTGCGGGACCGGCACTCGCGTCGAATTGCCAGTCGTCCACGTCGACCCCCGCGACGATTGCGCTGTCCTCACCGCCAAGACGATGCGGCACTTTCAGACGGGGCGTAAATGACCACACGGAGACGCGGCTGTCGATGTTATTGCGAAACGGGGTAGCCACAAAAAATGACGCATCGGTTTCTTTTTCGCGGTAGGACACGTTCGCGGCGACTTGTACCCGGCCGAGCGCCTGCTCTCCACCCAGATCGATATATCCGCCCCGACGTGTACTGAAATCGCCGGGCGTCGCGGCTTGACGCCGATTCGCGGCAATTTGCGCTTCCGATAGGGCGCCGGGCAGCTCCAGGCGTTGATCGTCGGCACCCGCTTTAAGAGAGACGAAGCCGCGATCGGCGTTGATCCGCAGGTCTGCCTGAGCGTTGCTCTCCCGCAGTTCGTTGTTATCCCGGTAGTTGTCACTCCGGAAATGGCTCGCGTTGAATCGCAAGCTCGCGCGCTCACCGCCTATGTTGGCTCCTGCGCGCGCCTCGCGGGCGTCGTACGATCCCACGCCGCCGTATATCGACGCGGAGCGCTCATCCGGGCGCGGCGCTTTCGTAATGATGTTGATCGTCCCGCCCGTGGCGCCGGCACCGTATAACACCGAGCCCGCGCCACGCATGATCTCTACGCGTTCGATCGCACCCAAGGGGATTGCGGTCCAGTTGACGGTCGCCTGCTCGTTTTCGCTGATGCGACGTCCATCCAGCAGGACGAGCGTGTTCTGGTCCCCAAAGATGCCAAATCCGCGCATGTCCACCTGCACGTCCGGCGATCCGGAAAGGTCCCGGGTCCTGATGCCGGCAAACTGCGACAGCAACTCCGGCAACGTCGAAGCGGTGCTGCGCTTGATCTCGTCCTCGTTAACGACCTGAACACCGACCGGAAGCTGCTGCGCCGGTGCACTGAAGCGGGTTGCCGTTACGACAACGGGGGCGCCCTGACTCACTGAGACGTCCGCGCCCGAGGCGCAGCACGACACAGCCGATAGCGCAGCGATCGCTGGAATTTGTAATTTCATCTTGAAGTCCTTCGCTCATCACGACACGCCCGCCGCGTGCCAATTGGATTGGCGTGGCTGAACGCGGGATGTCGTATGCGGCGGCAGAAAAACGCCGGCACGAGCGACGACGGCAGAGCAGCCGTATCGAAGTGACTGCCATGCGGCAGACTCACGAATCGACCGCAGCGAAATTGATTGACGCTGCCGTAGTGAGCGCGACACCCCGCAGCTCATCCACAAATTCCGCTCAGGCCGGTATACGGGCTCGCGAGATCGCGCGTACCGCCTTCCCAGGTCAAGCTTCGGCCCAGTGGCTTTATGGCACGCGCGGTGTTCTATCGAACACCACTCGGTCACCGTTGCGGGGGCAGCACAGGAATTGAAAAGCGGCTTCGGGATCGACGGTTCCGCCATCAGCGCTAGCTTCACGCATGCGGCTGAAGCGGGTCCGATCCCCGGCGCCTGTTCTTCGCACCTGGTTTCCCGTTTAACCTCACCCACGACTGCGGGATGAGGCACCCGATACGGGTGTCAGCTGACGCTCACGGGAAGCGCGCTGACCGGCGCATGGTAGCATCGCCGCGCACAGCGGCAATACGTGAGTGCTTACTCGCCTGCTCGCGCTACGCATAACGCAGGCTCCAAACCACATTCAGTGTTCGGCGTTAACAGTTGACCGCACTCATTTTTTGCAACTATAGTGTGTAGATGGATACGGAACTCAAGTCGCTGGAAGATAAGATTGGGCAGTTCGTAGAACTATGTCATCGCCTGCGTGCTGACAATCAGCAACTGAGGCAGGACCTTGCGTCCGCAGTCAACCAGAGCAAGCGTCTCGAAGAAAAAATCAGCAGTGCTACGTCACGGCTGGAGATATTGCTGAGTCAGATACCTGCCGAAGACGACGCATGAGCGAAGCTAAAAGCCTCCAGGTCTCCATCATGGGACGCGAGTTTCGCGTTGCGTGCCCCGACGATGAGCAGGCCGGTTTGCTCGAAGCGGTTGATTACCTGAACAAGAAGATGCTCGAGATCCGCGACGCAGGAAAAGTGATCGGCATCGAGCGCATCGCGATCATGGCCGCGCTCAACATCGCGCACGAATTTCTCACGACGAAGATCGGTGGTGGTTTTGACATGGCAGAGATCAAGCGTAGAATGAATCGCATGGAAACGGTCATCGATCAGGCGATGTCCGAACAAGCAAAGTTGTTCTAAACGCCTGACCGGTTTTGCCGTTCGAAGCTTCCCCTGCGGTGTTCGTATAGGTCTTATTTCTTTGAACCAATCTTGACCTAGGTTGCCGACTACAGCAGCTCCGGTGTGCGCGTCCCAAGCGGAAGCGCCTAAAGGGCTCGGAAGGCGACCACTTGAACCTCTGGTTCAAGATACAAGGCCTGACGGCACAGGTGGGGGTCCTCCCTCCGGGAGGAAGCGGTAAACGAACAGAGAGAACCTAGGTTCCTCTCCGTAACCTCTCCTCCTTCGGCGATCTGTTGATCGCGCGGTGGCCCGCCGTTCACGGGTAAAAATGCGGCTTCGGGCCGCATTTTTTTTGGAGATACGAGCGGCCGCGTAAGCAGTGTTGTTAGTGACCTGCGTAGCAGGACGCAACGTGGATCTTTATGCGCTATTGGCTTATCAAATCCGAACCTTCCACCTATGGCATCGACCACATGGCTCGCGACAAGACGACGGCCTGGAATGGTGTGCGTAACTACCAGGCGCGTAATTTCATGCGTGACCAGATGAAAGTCGGCGACCGCGCGTTTTTCTACCATTCGAATTGCGACGAGCCCGGCATTGTCGGCATCGTTGAGGTCAGCGCCACAGCCCACCCCGACAAGACGCAGTTCGACAAGAAGAGCAATTATTATGATCCCGAGTCCCAGCGCGAGGAGCCGCGCTGGCTTAACGTCGATTTCAGGTTCGTGAAGAAAACGCCGCTCGTCGCATTAGCAGAATTGAAGAAGCACAAGAAGCTCGCCAACATGCGCGTGCTTCAGCGCGGCAACCGGCTCTCGATTACCCCCGTCGATCCCGAAGAATGGGATT
>JAQGNH010000451.1 GCA_028291945.1 Betaproteobacteria bacterium | reverse complement strand
GAGAACAAAAATTCCTTTCTCTCAGGGTTAACTAAAGTGCACTGTGCTTTTCTTTCAGAGAGGGAAGCATGGATCCGCACGTTTTCGATCGCATGGTGCCGCACCTAAAGGGGTGCGGAATGGACGCCGCTGCCATAACGCGTGCCCGCGAGCGGTGGGAAGATGCCTGGGACGATGATATGCGTGGGTGGCCGTGTCCGTTTTGCTCCGGGCGTGGGCGCACTGGCTGGGCCCAGGCCGGCTTCGCTGATAACAGCCGCAAAGCGTTCGAGATCATGAAATGCAAAAGCTGCGGTGAGGCGATCCCGCTTCGCAAGC
The DNA here is from genome assembly GCA_028291945.1 of Betaproteobacteria bacterium. GTDB lineage: Bacteria > Pseudomonadota > Gammaproteobacteria > Burkholderiales > SG8-41 > JAQGMV01. Next base: position 3,652 of record JAQGNH010000451.1, on the reverse strand, counting down.
CGTAGATGATCGCTTTGTCCTGCTACGCAGCACGCCAGGGCGGGGCGTGCCGCGCAGGGCCGGCTGTCACATCAACTCCGCTAATCGCCTCTACGCGTGCCAGAACAGGACGCAGAGCAGATAACAACTAAGCATTGCGACTACCGCCCACTGCATCAGTTCGATGCCAATGCCATGCGTTTTAGCTTCTACCAGGTCCTCTGTGGAGGCGGTGCCCGCCAAGTGCATGTTTGTAGCACTTGAAGAATCTGAGTTTGCTTGCTCGAGAGCGCGTATCAATACTGTTGTGCTTCTGTTTTCTTTCACCTCGACTCCCATTCATTTGCACCCGAACAATATTGTTTTAACGCAATACTCACCGTGACATGTGTCCCCTTCGCCCAAACTCCCAATCGGCCGAACCATCTCGTATATTGGCCACGGCATGAAGAACAACATGCATGCGTGCGCTGTGTGGCCTCCCGCCTCCAGCCTGGCTCGCGAAGCTGAAATCTAAGACACCTCAAGACCGAAGACCGAACCTGTGGGGCGCGCTCTGATCGGACCCAGCAACTCACACGGTTCGCCTCAAAAAAAGTTCGCGTGGTGTGCATCCAACCTGCCGGTTGCTCCGAAAGTGGTTCCGTGAGGCGAGCGAATGGTTCGCCAGCCCACAAGAACTTAAGCCACCTTCATTAAGGAGACGTGCCATGAAAACCCTGAAACTCACCGCCCTCGCTTCCGCGCTGTTTGCATTGGGCACCGTAGCTTCTCCCTCGACGAGCGTCGCTGCCGGCAACCCCGACAACGGCGTGCACTGTCCCGCGGGTTTCGACGCGCAGTTCGCCGGCGGTGCTCTCAAATGCGTGAAGTCCGTCGCGTTCGATCTGAGCAACAAGGAGCCGAGCCTCCAATGCACGCTGGATGCGCCGTTCGAGAACTTCCAGAGAATGGCGCGCAGCCAGCGCGACATCTGCCTCCACCACGATTCCAGCATCGGCACCACTGACAGCCTGGCTGACGCCAGCAACGGGCAAGTGCTGATCTCGATCCCGGTCGGTGCGCTGCTGCCGCGGAATTTGGTCGGTCGCCAGCCGACGAAAGTCGTCAACGGCCAGCGCTTCTTCACCATCAACGAGAACGCCGACTACATCTTCTACGACCAGTCGAAGACCGTCAGCGCGCGCGCCGCGTCGAAGGCCAAGGCTATAGAGATCGCGAACGAGCGGACGCTCGGCGTCCCGGGTGACGAAGTGAACTCCCGGGTGGTGTCGATCACGACGACCCAGACGGATGCCAATGGCACCTCACTCGACACGATCGAAGGCAAGGTGAACGTGACGACCTTCGCCCGTCCCTGATCGGTGCAGCACCTTAGGCGGCCGGACCCTTCCGCGGTCCGGCCGTTTTTTATTTGATGGTCGGTCCGACCTTCTTCCCCGGTTGCCGCTGAATGGCTGCACGTTCGTGCTGAGCGCGCACAGCGCACAGTCGAAGCATGAACGCACTCGGCTCGCATTTCGACAAGCTCAATACGAACCGACCTCAAACGAAGTCAGTGTGCATCCAATCCGGCCCTTACTACGAATGTCTCTTCATGGAGCCACATTCATCCATGACCCGAACGATTCTGATCCCCACCAAAAATCAAGGAGCCAACCCGTGAAAACTCGATCCACTCTGAAGCGTCCGTCTTTTCGCCGACTGGTATGCGCAGGTCTCGTCGCCGCCACTCTCGCGGGCTGCGGTAGCCCGGTGAAACGCAACGACGATCTCGGCGGACTGCGCCGGGGCCCGGGCAATACGCCGCAGCGCAACGTCACCGACTTCACGTCCGGCCTGAGATGCATGGACGAGACGCTCTTCGCGTTCGGCACGCGCGATGTGGTCTTCCTGCTCGAAGAGCTGCGGGATGAATCGCGGCGGCTGGGTGTGGGTACGCGCGACATGATGATCTCGGCGGTATCGGAAATGACGCGCCGCAGCCGCGCGGTCCGGCTGGTCACGTTCGGCAACGACAACCAGAACATCCAGTCCCTGCTGCAGCAGCTCGAGAAGCGCACCCCTTTCGGCATCCTGCCCCAATTCGACATCCGCGGGTCGGTCACACAGTTCGACGAAGATGTCGTTCGCAAGGAGTCGAAACTGGGCGTGAGCGGACTGCTCGAGCAGCTGATAGGCTTCAACATCAACCGCAACACGCAGATCAACGTGCTCGGCTTCGACGCGAGCGTCGTGTCGGTGCCCGACCTCACGATCGTGCCCGGCGCAAACTCGAAGAACACGGTGATCGTCGCGCGCGACCAGTCAGGCGTGAGCGACGGCGTTGCGTCGATTCAGAAAGTCGGCCTGAGCTTCAGCATGAACGTGAGCCGCAACGCCGGTGTCGCGCAAGCCCTGCGCAACATGGTCGAGCTCGCGAGCATCGAGCTCATCGGCAAGGTGACGCGAGTGCCTTACTGGAACTGTCTCGGCCTCGATACGAACAATCCGGAAGTCAAGCGCGAGATCGAGGACTGGTTCTTTTCGATGCGCGACGATTCCGAGCGCACGATGTTCTTCCAGGAGCACCTGCGCAACCGCAAGTTCTACGACGGCCCGGTCGACGGCAAGTCCTACACTGCATTGCAGGAGGCGCTCGGCGCGTACAAGAAGGGTTTCGGCTATGCGGAAAACACGCCGACCGACGTCGCCTTCTTCACCGAGTTCCTGACCCGCCCCATTCCCGCACCGCCCGAGAAGCCGTTCTCCACCGGACCGATCGCGAAGGCACCCACCGATGCACCATCGTCTACGGCGCAGGCCGCAGTCAATACCAGCAGCGCGAAACAGGGCAGCGCGTCTTCACAGCCTGTAGCGAATGCGAGTCCCGCGGGTGTGCCGCCCCTGGTTGTCGGTACGAGCAAGCCCGCGTACAAGGTGAACGAGGAGATCGAGCTCGCGATCAATGCACAGCGATCCGGCTATCTGTACTGCTATATTCAACCGGCGGGCGGGGCTATTCAGCGGATTTACCCGAATCGGAACGTGAAGGATCCGCGGATCGAGGCAGGGGAATTCCTGTTGCTGCCCGGCGGCCAAGGCTTCAAGATCAGTGCCGACAAGCCCGGCGCGCAAAAAATCGCATGTCTCGCGGCGCAGCGAGAGGTGTACAACGATCTGCCCCCGCCGCTCCGGTGGGGTGATTTCGAGGACATCAGCCTTAAGTCGTTTGTCGACATCAAGGCGGCATTCGAGAAGGCGGGTAAGCTGCCGGTGATGATGGACGAAGTGACGATACAGGTCACGCGATGATCACCGCGACCATGCATCTCGGGACGCTCGCGAGCGGCTGCGCGGGCAAGAGCGGGGAGGAGAACGTTCGTGGCGCAACAAGGCGAGTCGGCGGCAAGCGCGCGCTTCGAACAGCTCATCGCGCGCGTCGCGCTGAAGGACCGGGCGGCGTTCAAGCAGCTCTACGATGCGACGGTCCGATGTCTGTTCGCGATCGTCACGCGCCTTCTTCGTGACCCGTCGTGGGCGGAGGAGGTCGTGCAGGAAGCCTATGTCAGCATCTGGAACTCCGCGGGCAACTACTCCGCGGCGAAGAGCCAGCCCATGACGTGGCTGATTACGATCGCGAGGAACCGCGCGACCGATGCCCTTCGCAGCACGACGAGCGAGCGCGAGAACG
>JAQGNH010000482.1 GCA_028291945.1 Betaproteobacteria bacterium | reverse complement strand
ATCGATCCACTCGGCTGGTACGTCTTCGTGGAACAACCACGCTCCGAGGCGTTCCTGCCTCTGTATGCATCGATGTTCAGAACTGCCGTGGTCGTATTATTGGCCTTGGGTTTAGCGCTGCTCGCGACCCTGATTCTTGCGCGCAGGCTGGTTGCCCCTATTCGAAACTTACAGGTGGGCGCGCAGAAGATAGGATCCGGCGATCTCGGACACCGAATCTACGTCAACTCGGGTGACGAGCTGCAAGAGCTGGCGGAGCAGTTCAATCATATGGGCGCGCAATTGGAGGCGTCGTACTCAGACCTCGAACGCCGAATTGCGGAACGCACGCGCGACCTGGAAGCGGCGAATCAGGCGAAATCGCGTTTTCTCGCGGCGGCGAGCCACGACCTGCGCCAGCCGATACACGCCCTCAGCCTGCTCGCGGCACAACTGGATTCGTCTGCACGTTCGGCGGACCGCAACGGCGCGATCGCCCAGATCAAAGCAGGGATCGCGACACTGGGCGATCTATTCGACGATCTGCTCGATATCTCGAAGCTGGAGGCGGGCGCAGTGGTGGCTCAGACCGAGGATTTCGCCATCTCAGCAGTCCTCGGCGCGATCAGTACGCAATTCGCCCCTGAAGTTCGCGAGAAAGGAATCAAGCTCAAAGTGCTGCCGAACAAAGCGTACGTGCATAGCGATCCGGTTCTGCTGCAGCGTATTCTGTTCAACTTCGTGTCCAACGCCGTTCGCTACACTGAGCGTGGCGGCATCCTGGTGGGCTCCCGCCTGCGGGGGCCGAATCTGCAGATCGTAGTCTGGGATACCGGTTGCGGTATCCCCGAAGAATGCCGGGAGGATATTTTCCGAGAGTTCGTGCAACTCGACAGCCCGAACCGGGATCGTGGCAAGGGGTTGGGCTTGGGACTCGCCATCGTCGCACGACTCGCGCCGCTGCTCGGCAGCCGCGTCGAGCTCAAATCGGTACCCGGTAAAGGCTCGATGTTCGCGATCCGGGTTCCGCTTGCCGACCGCGAGGACGCCAGCAACGCCGTGCCCATTCATCGTTACCACAATGAGCGGTCGCACGCGACGCCGTTGGGAGGTGTTTTTGCTATCGTCATCGACGACGATGAGAACGCGCGCGCCGGTATGCAGGGCTTGCTCGAGCAATGGGGATGTCTCGTGCTCGCGGCGGGCAGCGCGGCGGAGGCGCTCGCCCTGCTCGCAGAGCACGAGCGTGCGCCAGAGCTGGTGATTTGCGATTATCACTTGAGGGCGGGCGAAAACGGAATCGAGGCGATCCGCCGCATCCGAGCCGCTTCCGACTGCGTGATGCCGGCGATTCTCGTCACGGGTGATGCAAGTCTGGCAGTACTACAGGCGGCCAAAGATCACCGACACCCGGTGATACATAAGCCTGTCGCGCCTGCCAAACTGCGTGCGCTGCTCAATCAGTTACTGACGAGCGCTCCGGACGCGCACGGCACAACGTTTACTCGAGCGCTTGTTTGAGCGGACCCTGAGTCGTGGATGCGACCCGCTCGAGGACGAGACCCATTTGCGCCGCAACGATCACGGCCTGTGTCCGGCTCGTCACGTTGAGCGCCCGAAGAATTTGCGTGACGTGATTCTTCACCGTGGACTCGGCAAGATCGAGCTCGCGGCAGATCAGCTTGTTGGATTTACCTTCGAGCAGAAGTTTCAGAACCCGCGTCTCGCGTTCGCTCAAGCGGAGATCAGCCGCCACCCGCGCCGGCGGACCCGGCTGCATGGATGGGGCAGCAGCCGTGGCCGGGCCCGCGGGCGGCAGGTGTCCCGAGCGGGCGAGGATTTCTGGGGGTATGTAGATTCCGCCGGACAGCACCAGACGCAGCGCACTGATCAGCACTTCGTTCGACGAGAGCTTCGGAATATAGCCCATCGCTCCCAGATCGAGCGCCTGCATCACACTTGCGCGATCGTTGGCAGACGACAGAACGACGACCGGCAGCGCGGGATGCCGCGCACGCAACTCCTCCAGCGCAGCGAGCCCGTGCTTCCCTGGAAGATTGAGATCGAGCAGCACGAGGTCGAGGTCCGGTTGCGCTTTAATCAGGTCGAATGCACTACGGCAGTCGCTCGCTTCCAGCATGGTGAGGCCGCCGTCGAGCTGACCAAGGACGCCCCGCAGGGCAGTCCGGATCAGTGCGTGATCGTCTACGACTAGTACTTTCATCGGTCACCGAGACGTTTTGGCAAAGAAGCTTGATCAGATAGAGCGCCGCGCGGCGTGTCCGGGCCTTGTGCTTCGTTCGTGCCGTTTTAATACCATAATGCGGCCATGAGACGAAAGCTCTGGCGGAACGCGAAATACGCGTCGAGCGTGCTTGTCACGCTGGTTCTCATCGCTTCCTCTGCGGCGAGCGCCGCGCAGCCATTCAATCCGAGCCCGCACACGATCGACATTCCCGCGTGGTTCAAGTCGAGCTTTCTGGATTTCCGTGAAGACATCGCGGAAGCGGCGAAGGACCGCAAGCGCATGATGGTCTATTTCGGGCAGGACGGGTGTCCTTATTGCCGCGAGCTCATGCGCGTTAATTTCAGCCAGAAAGACATCGTCGAAAAAACGCGCAAGCATTTCGACGCGGTGGCGGTAAACATCTGGGGCGATCGCGAAGTCACGTGGCTCGATCGCAAGCGGTACTCCGAAAAATCATTCGCCGCGTTGCTCAAGATTCAATTCACCCCCACTGTGCTCTTCTTCGACGAGAAAGGAAACGTCGTGCTGCGGCTGAATGGTTATTATCCGCCGTACAAATTCGCGGCAGCGCTCGATTACGTGACCGGTCGTCATGAAACGCGTTCAAGTTTTGCTGAATACCTCGCGCAGTACGCGCGCGAGCCGGCAAGCGGCCGACTCCACGACCAGCCGTTTTTGATGCGGCCTCCCTACGATTTTGCCCGCACACGCAAAGGAGGCAGGCCGCTCGCCGTTCTCTTCGAGCAGAAAGATTGCGCAGCTTGCGACGAGCTGCATCGCACGGGTTTCAGGGACAAACGGGTTTCCGCTCTCATTGGAAAGCTCGATGTCGTCCGTCTCGAACTTTTCGGACACGGGCCGCTTGTGACTCCTTCCGGCAGGCGCTCCACTGAGGCAGACTGGGCGCGAGATCTCAATGTCTCATACACGCCGAGCATTCTGTTTTTCGATGCGCAGGGAATAGAAGTCTTTCGAATCGAGGCGTATGTGCGAACTTTCCACCTCGCATCCGGCTTCGACTATGTCGTCAGCGGCGACTACCGCAATGAGCCGAGCTTCCAGCGCTATGTTCAGGCGCGGGCCGAGAAAATACGGCAGGCAGGCGGCCGTATCGAGCTTTGGTAGAAGCCGCACTTAGAATGTGTCAGCCAGATTTCTGGGCACGGGTTTGTCTAAAATCCGGCGGACTGCCCTTGATGAGCCGGCACTGCCTTGCGCTTGCCCAAGTGCTCGCGCGGTGCATTCAGCGCTGTGCTAAGAAGAGGCGGGAATACTGTGTTACGGTTAGAACTTGTGATTGAAAACGCGATAGGAGGCGGGATGAAAAGGAGCTCGGTGGTTTGGATGGTAGCCGTCGGCTGCATGGCCGTTATGCTTCAGCAGCCCGCCTTGGCCGCCAATGTAAAAGTGACGCCGCTCGGCGGTCAGGACGGCGAGTTTTGTCCGCAGGACCGGGCGCTGATCTTCGAGGATCCGAATGGCACACGCATTCTCTACGACCCGGGTCGCACGGTCGCCGGACCGAATGATCCGCGGTTGGGTAAGATCGACATCATCCTCGTCAGCCACATGCATGGCGACCACGTGGGCAACGCGCACAATAAGGCGCCCAACTCGGGCAGCTGCGAAAAGCCCGATATGTCGGTGTCGGCGGTGCCGAACT
>JAQGNH010000441.1 GCA_028291945.1 Betaproteobacteria bacterium | reverse complement strand
TGGCTGAAAGAGGTCGCACCGGCTCCGAACGACATCAAGATCGTGAACACGGCTCAGGACCGGTTCTACAACACCGATCTCGACAAGGCGCTGAAGGCGAAGGGCATCAAGACGCTCATCATGGTCGGCTGGAAGATCAGCGGTTCGGTGACCTACACATCGGTCGGAGCGATGGCGCGGGATTACACCGTCGTCATTCCCGTGGATACGACCTCGGCCGGCAGCGGCTATGAGACGACCATCGGTTTCTATAATGTCTTGAATTCGGGCAATGCGAACCTGACGAACGAACCCTTGAAGCCGAGAGCCGTAACGCTGACCCGCACGGACATGATCACCTTTCAATAAGAGACTGGCCAATAAGAGACTGCCAGGCCCGCTCTTGCCAACGAACGGCAGCGATGGAGAAACTCGGATTTCTCTTGTGGGGCCAAAAGGGGTCGTTCGTCGACAACGTGGATGGCACCACCCACGTGGGTCGGTTCCGAGAAGAACCTGTCCCGCGTGTACGTCAGTCCGTTGCTGCGCGTAGTTGAGCAGAATATCGCTACCTACTCGACCTTGATGCCTGCGGTCTTGACCACCTTGGACCACTTGGCGAGATCGTCCTTGATGAACTGCCCGAGTTGCTCGGGCGTGGACGGCCACACTTCGGCGCCCAGCATGTCGAAGCGCTCTCTCATTGCGTCAGATTTGAGCGACTTGACCAGAGCAGCACTCAGCTTGGCGACGATATCGCCCGGCGTTTTCGCCGGCGCGAGGATGCCCGTGAACGTGCTCGCGTCGGCGCCGGTCACGCCGGACTCTGCCAGCGTCGGCAGATCGGGCAGGGTCTTAGACCGGATGGGACTCGCTAAAGCCAACGCCCGCGTCTTGCCGCTCTTGATGAACGCGATCGCCGCGCTCAATTGATCGAAGCCGACATCGATCTGACCACCCATCAAGTCCACAGTCGCGGGCCCCATTCCCTTGTAGGGCACGTGCGTGAGTTTCACGCCGGCGCTGATCTCGAACAGCGCCGCCGCCAGATGATTGGTCGTGCCGGTACCGCCCGAACCGTAGGTGATGTGTCCCGGCTTGGCCTTGGCGATCGCGATGAACTCCTTGATGTTACGTGCGGGCAATCCGGGGGTAACGACGACCACGATGGGCACGTTCGACACCAGACCGATGGGCGCAAAATCGCGGACCGGGTCATATGGCAGTTTCGGATAGAGTGCCGCCAATCCGCTAGTGGACCCGGTCGAGGCGACGAGCAGGGTATAGCCGTCGGGCGATGCCTTGGCGACCAGCTCCGACCCGATCGCTCCGCCCGCGCCGGCACGATTGTCCACCACGAAGGAGACGCCGAGCGCATCGGACATAGCCGGGGCGACGATGCGGCCAGTGATATCGATGTTGCCACCCGGAGCGTAAGGAACGACTAGTCGCACGGGGCGGTTCGGATAAACGCTGACGGGGGCTTGCGCCTGCACGCCGAGAACCGCGGCCATACCGAGCATGAAGGCGCAGCCACGCAATGCATGCGAACGCGCAACTGCAGAACTATCGGTCGATGGTGACGATGTCTCCATGTGAGGCTCCTCGCGATCTCTGTGACGCGCAATCACGACACAGGAGTGCGCGTGTAGAAATGCTCGTCCGGTTTGGAAGTGCTCAACGCTCGGCAACGCGCTCCCAGAATAACTCCTGGTGCTGCATCACATTAGCGAAGAGCCGTCGAGGTGGCGCCAGCACCATCCCACCGTTTTCGAAGCGCACCTTTCGTACTTGGTCGCCGCCGATTCGGCTTGCATCAGACGAGGCATCTACGCGCGTCGATAGCGTGTCACCGTCGAACGTGTAGTTGCCCGTGTATGAAATGAACACGCGCTCTTCGCCTGTTGGCAGATCGTTACGGCCGTCGCAGATAATGGAATACATGCGCCCGTCGGCCTGAAAGCACACGACGCCGTTAGGCGTTGGTCCCAAGGGCGGCGGCAGCGGTTTGCCGTCGTCGTCAACGGCCTTCGTGCGCCTGAGCCGCCAGGTTCCGATGATGCGCTTGTCGATCATTTCGTACCTCAGATTGGTGTGGCGCCGCGATGACGGCGGCAACAGCGTGTCGCCTATAATCGTCGATGAACGTTCGCTCCAGGGCGCGCGAAGCTGGCGTCACGTCGCGCCCATCAGTACAGCCGGACCGCGATGTCAAAGTGCCAGGTTCGGCGGATCTCGATCACGTCGTACTCGCGCGCCAGGGCCGGGTGGAACATCGGGTAGGGCGCCTGGCTGTCCACGATCCTTCGTATCGCCTCGTCGATGGCCGGCACACCGCTGGATCGTATAAAGGTCACCGACTCCACGTAACCGTCGCTCCGAATCGCCACCGTCACGACGGGATCGTTGTGACGCTCCTTCGCCACCTCGCGGACCATGTCGATTGTCATGTTGAGTTCGATCTTCCGGCCAAAGGCTTCTGCATAGAGGATGATGTCCTGGTTGGAATCGGTGCGGCCGAGGAGCCTGTATCGACGCAAGGGCTTATACGGTGACTGGTTGGCTGCCTCCCTTGCCTGCCTTGCCGCGTCGCGCCGGGCGGCTGCCTCGTCCAGCTCTCGTCCCAAGGCCCGAAGCCTCTCTTCCCGCTTCGCGGCCTCTTCAGCCTTCATGCGCGCGGCCTCTTCAGCCTTCATGCGTGCCGCCTCTTCAGCCTTGATGCGTGCGGCGTCCTCAGCCGTGATGCGTGCGGCCTCCTCAGCCTTCATGCGCGCAGCCTCCTCGCCCTTCATGCGCGCGGCCTCCTGAGCCTTGATGCGTGCGGCCTCCTCAGCCTTGATGCGTGCAGCCTCCTCAGGCTTGATGCGTGCGACCTCCTCAGGCTTGATGCGTGCAGCCTCCTCAGCCTTGATGCGTGCCGCCTCCTCAGTTTTGATGCGCGCGGCTTCCTCAGCTTTGATGCGTGCGGAGTCCTCAGACTTGATGCGTGCGGCCTCCTCACGTTCGGCCTGCAGCTGTGCGGTCTCGGCTCGTGCAGCTTCGGCTCGTGCAGATTCCTGACGTTCGGCCTGCAGCCGCGCGGCCTCAGCTCGTGCAGCTTCGGCTCGTGAAGTTTCCTGACGTTCGGCCTCCAACCGTAGCGCCTCGACTCGCGCAGCCTCCACTCGTTCGGCTGCCAACCTTGCCGACTCGATGCGCGCCGCATCGGCGGGATCCGGAGCAGCCGGCGTCACCGCCTGCGGACTCGAGGCGCTTGGCGGTGCAGCGATGACGGGCGTCGGATTCTCTGCAGGAGGAGGGATAACCCATGTGGTCTCATCCTTCTGCAGGGCGATCACGTCAGGTGTGGGGATCGGCGGCGGCGAGTCGCCCGGCGTATCGGGACGTGATTGCGATTCGGCACGCGGTTGCGGTTCGGCACGCGCAGGACTGGCCACGCGACGTTTCGCCGGAGCGACGGCTGCCTCTGGTGCGGCTTCTTTCTTCGGCTTGGGTCGCGCTCGCTTGGTTTGCGCTGCTTTCGTTGTCGGCCGTTCCATGATGCGAGCATCGGACACGGGTGGCG
>JAQGNH010000436.1 GCA_028291945.1 Betaproteobacteria bacterium | reverse complement strand
AGGAAGACCGTCCGTCCAATCCTGCTTCGCAAAATAGCGGTTGACGTGTTGGGCTGAACCCGTGAAGACGATTTCCCTCGGAGAGAGACGCGCGCTCCCCGCGGCAGTTTCCTGTCCTGCGGTTTTTGCTGTGAGCCCGTCAATGATGTTGTCGATGAGCACGGAAGAAATGCGCTCCTCGATCTTGTCGCGATCGTCGATGCCGAGCGCACCGGGATATTGCGCAACCCTAAGATCGTTTACGCCCGTGGCTTTCGCGGCAATGCGGGCGAGCGAGGCAAAACCCGAGTTCGTAATCACGACGCTCGGGATTCCGAGCTTCTCTGCTTCCGCTGCGGGCCGCACCGCGGCCGGTGTGCAGTTTCCTCAGGCGCCGTTGCCGGAGATCACGGCGTCGCAGCCCAGTTCCTGGGCTCGAGCCGCGATTTGCTGGGCAAGCTGCCTCTGCTGTGCGGGATTATCGGCGCCGTGCAGATAAGGAAACTCGCTGAAGGGAACGATCCTGATACTCGGATAGCGTTCCTGCAGAAGTTTGCGAATGATCGGGAATGTGACGTCGCCCTTGAAGTCGCCATTCCAGCTTTCTCCGATCGTTTTTCCGTCGAGATGATTCAGCCGGCGCGCGAGCGACTGCTGCGCCAGTGTCTCGCTGCCCAACGGACTGTGTACGCTCGCCATTCTGAGTCTCCCGCAGTTTTTATCGTCCGGCGCAAAGCCGCGTGAGCTCCGACACGTCGTCCAACTGTTCGACATTGCGTACAAGCTCGGTCACCCGCTGAGCGTTGGTCGGGCCGATGATGCGCCGCGCGTTCGCGAAAAACTTCGCTTCGATAGCCGCATCGTCCATCGGATTATCAACGGTGCCGAGTGCGTGCTCGACAGTGGACCGATGCGTCCGGCCCGCTACGACTACCATTGCTCGCGACTGGTCCTTGCGCAGCTTGTCGTCTATGGCAATTCTCACTTTGTCGCGCAGCGCGAGCACTGCCGCGTCGCGCACGCGCTCATCGGTATATTGCGCCACTCCGCCGTCGCCATCCAGCAGGCCCACGGCAGCGGTGTGAAACACGCTGAACTTGGCCTGCATTCCGCTTTCAGGCGAGCGCACACCCGAGATCGACATGACATAAGGGCACACGCTGAGCTCGATCGTTTCCACCGTGCTGGGTTCGATCGATGCCCCGGACTTAAGGGCGGCAGCGCGCACCTCGCGCATGGCGTCGGTCACCGGATGCAGCACCGCTGCGCTGGCATATGGCTTGTAACCGTTGCGGTTGATTTCCCAGCGTGCGCCGAGCTCTTCAACCAGCGCCTCCGGAACCGAAACGTCGCTATAGATGCGACTGAAACCGCGATCTCCCTCGATGATGTCCGTCGCGCTGTCGAATCCCTGCTGCGCAAGGAGCCCGGCGAGAACGCCTCCGGACGCAGCTCGTCCCGCGTGCAGGTACTTGCACATCGTCCCGCGATTCTGCTGCATGCCCGCCGCCTGCGTCGCTGCAATCCCAAGCGCATGAAGTAGCTTGCGCTCATCCAATCTCAGGAGCTTGCCCGCCGCAACACCCGCCGCGAGACAGCCGAGCGTGCCCGTAAGATGCCAGCCGCCCTTGTGGTGATTCGGAGAGGCCTGGCCGCAGCGTATGCCAGCTTCGAAACCGGACACATAAGCGAGAACGAAGTCGCGTCCATTAGTTCGCTGAAACTCGCTCAGTGCAAACAGCGCGGCAAGTACTGGCGAGCTCGTGTGCAGGATCGTGCCGCCGAGATGCGTGTCGTCGTAATCGAGCACGTGTCCCATATAGCCGTTTGCAACCGCGGCGTCCGAGATTCCGAGCTTCAGGCGTCGGCCAAAAACGGTGGCCTCTGCGCGTCCGGACAGCCGCTCGAGCACGTTGAGGAGCGGCTCCAGCGAAGCGTGATCGCTGCCTGCGAGCGCACAGCCGATCCAGTCGAGGATACCGCGCTGTGCTGAACGAACAACGTCCGGCGGGAGATCTTCGATGCGGCACGCTGAGAGATAGGCGCAGAGGGCGCTCGATACATCTGAGCTTCGCGCGGCAGTAGAGCTCATATCAAAAAATACCCTTCACGCGTTGGACTGTGCCGTTGGTGCCGAGTCTGATATGCGCTCCGCGCAGAATCGAAGTCAACAAACGACTGTCATCGTGGTGCACGCTGTGACGTGGCGTGTCCTGCGTCCGTAGCGTTCTCCTTCGACTGTGTCGCATCGCGACGCTCAGGACGAACGAACGGACGGGTCGAAGCGTGTCCTGAGCTCGGCGGAGTGGCGATCTGGTGGCACACCAAAATCGACCGTTTACAATGTGAAACATAAGATTCATTTTGTCTCACTATTGAAGACGACATTTCCACTTACAGTCAAGCGTGCACAATGTGATCACAACCCGCCAGGCGCTTGACTTGAAAAGTGCGCATCGCTAACGTCTGCGTGTCCCGATCGATACCGCAGATGGTGCGTATCAGCCGCGGTCGATGATGTTCGTGTCGCGGAGCAGCTCAGTCATTTGCCGGGCCTCGTTGCGCAGGATCTTCAGGAGTGCGATTTGGCGAGAACCCGTCATACGTGTGGTGATTGCCGCGACACTCAGGCCCGCCACAGGCACTGCATGCGCGTCGAAGATCGGCACGCCCAACGCGATCGCCCCATCGACGCCGTGCACAGGCCCCGTAGCATACCCGCCCTTGCGCGCCGTTTTCGCGTTCCTCAGAAGCTTGTCCGGACTCTTGTTATAGGAAGTCAGACCGCGCGCGTTTTCCCGAACAATCCGCTCCATTTCGGTCTCAGGCAGTGCGCTGAGTATGGCGAGACTGCCTGCACCGATGCCCAGCGGCCGACGTGTCCCCACTTCGACCACGACAGTCTTGATCGGATACGAGCCGAGTCGCCGGTCGATGCAAACGGCGTCATTGCCGCTGCGCAGTATGAGAAATGTCGTATCGCCGGTTTGTTCCGCAACACGCGATACCGGTTCGGCGAAGAGCGTCCGGAGATCCAGTTGCGGCCGCGCTGCGATACTGAGCTCGATCGCAAGGGGGCCGAGAGCAAATCGTCTGGAGGAAGTGTCGTGCCGAACGGCGCCGTTTCGCACGAGACACTGGAGCATGCGGTGCACAGTCGTACGATTCAAGCCAAGCGTTTCAGCAAGCTCCGGCAGCGTGGTGCCGCGCGCGTTTCGAGCTGCAACTTCCCTCAGCAGCTGGAACGAACGGTCGACTGTTTGTGTGCCTGTGCGCTTCGCACGCGGCGCTGGAATTTTCGGCATAGCTCGACTGATTCTTAACGAGATGGAGATCTAATGCAACGTCTCGCCGGTGTGGCTGCGGTTGTAGTGCTGGCGGCCACCATCGCTTCCGCTCAAGGTGCTACACCATTTCCGACGAAACCGGTGCGAATCGTAGTGCCGTTCGGTCCTGGCGGAACCAGCGATGTCGTGACTCGCATCGTGAGCCCCACATTGACCGAGCTGTGGGGACAACAGCTCGTGGTGGACAATCGGCCCGGCGCCGGCGGCAACATCGGCTCGGAGCTCGTTGCGCGTGCGCCTGCGGATGGGTATACGCTTGTGATGGCGACCGTCGCCACACACGGGATCGGCCCCAGCTTGTATACGAAGCTGCCGTTTCATCCGATCAAAGACTTTGCTCCCATCTCGCTGCTCGCTTCCACACCGAGTGTCGTGATCGTCAATCCAGCCGTGCCTGTAAGCGCGGTCAAGGAGCTGATCGCTCTTGCCAGGGCCAAGCCGGGACAGCTCCTGTTCGGTTCTGCAGGAAACGGCGGCTCGCTGCACCTGTCCGGCGAATTGCTCAATTCGATGACAGGCGTGAAGCTCGTGCATGTTCCCTACAAAGGCGCCGCTGCGGCGCTTATAGATCTCATGTCGGGACAGATCCAGATCATGTTCGACACGCTTCCTTCTGCGATACCGCACATCAAAAGCAGAAAAGTCAAAGCGCTGGCAGTCACGAGCGCGTCTCGCATCCAGGCCCTGCCTGACCTGCCGACCGTCAGCGAAAGCGGTGTGCCGGGGTACGAGGTGACATCGTGGTACGGCCCCCTCGCGCCGGCCGCGACGGCGCGCAGCATCGTGCAGAAGCTTCAGGCTGATTTCGTTCGCACCGCCAATCTGGCTGAGGTTCAACAGCGCCTCACCGCTGCGGGTGCCGAGCCGATCGGGAGTACTGCGGAGAGATTCGCTGCGTTCATCGACACGGAGCTGAAGAAGTGGGCGAAAGTCGTGCGCGAGTCGGGCGCGCGGATAGATTGACCGTGGTCATTCCGCGGGAATGCGATGCCCAGGCATCCCCTTACTGTGCTTCAGGATCCGAAATGAATCCGAGTTTCAGAATGGTTGCGCTACCCGTCATGGCCCTCGCTGCGAGCCTCGCAAGCGCGCAGAGCACTTCTTTCCCGTCGAAATCCGTCCGCGTCGTCGTGCCTTTTGCGGCGGGCGGTACAACCGACGCCGCCGCCGACCCCGTCGCGAATTCGCCAGAGCAATTCGGAGCATTCATTCAGGCGGAGCTCAAAAAAATGGGCGAAGGTGGTGCAGGCGTCTGGCGCGCGCGTCGAATGATTGGTAAGCCTGCGCTGTATGAAGTCGCGATGCGGAGCTGAGCAATCTTTATTCAAGAAGCGAGTCAACACATGACACAGAAAGTAGGCCTGGTCGGACTGGGCAACGCGGGCCTCGCGATCGAGACGCCAATACTGCGCAACTACACGGTAATCGGATACGACGTGGACGCGGGACGGCGTGAGCTCGCAGCGAAGGCAGGCGCCGAGATTGCGCCGATCGCGAGGAAGGTCGCGGAAGAATGCGACATC
>JAQGNH010000429.1 GCA_028291945.1 Betaproteobacteria bacterium | reverse complement strand
CGTGTGAGAGCATGCCGGCGGCGTCAGAAGCTCATTACGATCGGATTCTAAGTGGCCGCCTTTGGCCTTTCAGCGAAGTCCGCGAACGTCCGCGTCCCACGCACACGACATGCAGCAACGGGTCCAGAAGCGGCCACTCGCCATAGGCTCGACCCCGACTACGGGGCTTCCGAAAATTGCCACTTCTCCAATGCGCAGAGCCCGCTCCATAGTGCGACTGTGCAGTTCAGGCAGTTAATCCAACTTCGCACAATGGAGAACAGTATGAGTAAAGGCAGTAGGCCTGTCCGCGTTGCCACAACAGTGGCTGCCGCTGCTCGTGTGCAAACTGCAGTAGCTCGCGCCAACGGCGGCCAAGTATGTGCCCGCCATGAAGACACGTATCGTCGTAATCGATGCCGTAGATCAGGATGCCGCTCATGTCGGAAATCGATTTCATCAGCCAGTTAGATCATTCCGGCTGGAGACCGGCAGCCCGAATCACCTTGGTCCATTTCGCGATTTCGGATTTCAGGTAACGCGCGAATTCGTCCGGCGTGCTCGGCATGGGCTCGAGGCCCTGGCGCCGCAGCGATTCAGCGATCTCGGTGTCGTGCAGGGCATGTCCGATCGCGCTGTTGAGGCGGGTCATGACAGGAGCGGGCGTCCCGACGGGCGCGAGGATGCCGTACCAGTTGCTCGCTTCGTATCCGGGCACGCCCGATTCGGCCACGCTCGGGATATCCGGTGCGGAGGGCGAGCGCTTCGTGGTGGTTACCGCGATCGCCCGCACCTGGCCTGCCCTGATCTGCGGCAATGCGCCCGGCAGGGCGCCGATGGCCATCTGGATCTGTCCGGCCATCACGTCGACGACGGCCAGCGGTGCGCCCTTGTAGGCGACGTGCGTGATCTGTATGCCCGTCATCACCTTCAGCAGCTCACCCGACAGGTGCGTCATCGTTCCGCTGCCTCCGGAACCGAAGTTCAACTGGCCGGGCTTTGCGCGCGCAAGCTTGATCAGGTCCGCCACGGTCTTCACCGGCAACGACGGCTGCACGACCAGCACGTTGGGTGTCGACGCGACGAGGCTTACCGCGGAGAAATCCTTCACCGCGTCATAGGGCAGGTGCTTCTGCAGGCCTGCATTGATCGCGATGGAGCCTGCGGTCAAGAAGAGCGTGTAGCCATCAGGTGGGGCCTTCGCCGTGACCTCCGCGCCAATCGCGCTGCCCGCGCCCGGACGATTGTCGACGACAAACGGAACGTTCATGCTCTCTCCAAGCTTCTTGCCGATCACGCGCGCCACGATGTCCACCGCACCGCCGGGCGGGAAACCCACGACGAACCTCACGGGTTTTGTCGGATACGTCTGCGGCTGAGCGGCGAACACGGGGGACGGTAGCGTTGCGACGGTCGCGAACAGAAGCGCGAGCGATGGATGCAGGGCTGTTTTCATCTATGAGCCGTCCGGAGACTAGGACGGATCATAACCGGTAACCTGCATTGTGCAGCCTCGCAACGAACCAGATGCCCCGGCCGCCTCGATCTAAAACGTTAGACCTCTTCAATAGGGTTTGCGCGAGCGTGGTAACACCTAACGTGGCCTCTGTGTATTTGTTAGAGAGACTGTCCTTACAGAAGGAAGGTCTTCTACGCGCAGCCCAGTTTGTAAACTGGTGGCACGGGTGCAATACTTGAAAAAGCGCGGCATCAGCGCGGCGGCATTATCAACCTGATCACAGCGCGGTGCTTGATCCAAGTAACGCTCAAGTTCCGCTTTGGGGTCGCGAGCGACCCTTGAGGAGGCGCTGCTATCGGCCAAAAGTTGCCCACCGAAATTACGATTCGAATTGCCCTAAAGCTGACGGTCCGCGGTGGCGAACGCACGCTAAAGGTCGGGCTCCTTGGCCTGCTCGCCAGCCACTGTGATGCCGGTACACCAAAAAGACGACCTGCACGCTGGCCTGATTTCGTGACAGAAAATGGACGACGGAGGCGCGTTTGAGAACTCGGTGTCCCATCAATCCGTGCGCATTCCGGTTGCCTCGACCAGTTTCTTCATCCTAGTTATTTCACTCTTGATGAATGCAGCAAACTCCGTGGGCGTGCTGGTGGCGGGCACCGAACCCTGCGCGACTAGGTTTGTTCGCAGCGCAGGTGCTTGCATGACTGCAACAACATCGCGGTTGATTTTGTCGATGAGTGGCTCTGGTGTGCCGGCCGGCGCGAACATGCCGCTCCAGTTTTCCGCGTCGTAGCCGGGCAGCCCTGATTCGGCCACTGTTGGAATTTCGGGTGCTCCGGCAAAACGACTCTTGCCGCTGTTGGCGTATACCTTGAGCTTGCCGGCTCTTACATGCGGCAGTGCAATGGGCACGCTGACAAAGCCCGCTTGCGCTTCGCCACTCACAACTGCCAAGGCGGCCGCGCCCCCGCCTTTGTATTGAACATTCACCAGTTTGATGCCACCCATCTGCTTGAGCAGTTCCGTGGCGATATGATTTCCAGTCCCGGGTCCAGCGATGGCCATGTTGACTGCGCCCGGGTACCGTTTTGCATGATCGATAAACTCGCGCAAATTGCTGACGGGAAGGGACGGATGAGCAGTCAGCAGAAACGATGTCACCACGACCAGCGTAATCGGCGCCAAGTCCTTCATAGGCACATATGAAAGTTCCTTGTGCAGGTTAGGCGCAACGGCGATCGCCGTTCGCTCGGTCATTAACAACGTGTAGCCATCCGGCGCCGCCTTGGCAGCTAACGCAGTACCGATCGTGAGCCCGGCACCGCCGCGATTGTCGATCACAACGGGTCGTCGCCAGCATTCGCCCAGTCGCTGTCCAAGCTGTCGCGCCACAATGTCGACTGCTGTGCTGGGGCTCCCGGTAATGACGCGCACAGGCTTGCTCGGATAGGACTGCGTGTTCGGTGCAATCGTTGCAACTTCTGAACGACCTGAGCCGACTTCGGCGGACAAAAGGCAATTCGCCAAGCTAGGCGGCACCGTGGCCACGATAGCTGTGGAGATGACGGTTGCTACAGCAATCGACCTCAACGCATGCATATCGCCTCCCATCTTTTCTGTCCGTAGCCGAGCCAACGACGCGACAAGGCACGATTCTCCGTTGGCGCCGCTCCTACTATGAACGGCAAGCCTGATATTGACCCTGGAAGTTGATTACTGCAATTATTCAGAATTCAATCTAAGAAAACTTCTGGTTAACACTATGGAACTGCGAGATATCGAGTACTTCGCCGTTATCGCCGAACACGGCAACGTTAGACGCGCGGCGGACACGCTGGAAATGAGTCCTCCTGCGCTTAGCAAGTCCCTGCGCCGGCTGGAGAAGGCCATGCAGGCAAAGCTGGTGAAACGCTCAACAAAAGGCGTTGAACTTACTGTCGTCGGCTCTGCACTGCTCGCGCAGGTACGGCGAATCCGGCTGACGCTGGACGATGTCGCACGGGAGGCCGCCGATCTGAGTCAAGGGCGCGCCGGACATCTGCGTATCGGGGCGGGCCCCACCACGGCGGAATATCTGCTGCCAACGGCATACTGCGCCCTTATGGAAGAGGCGCCGAACGTAACCATGGAGATTACTGTCAGTGATCACGATGTAATGCTGCCGATGTTGCGCAATGGCAGCCTCGACCTGATCGCCAACCATCTCGGCCCGGCAGAAACGGATCTGGAGCAAGAGTTTCTATGCGACAACGCTTTTGTCGCGTTTGCCTCCGCGGTTCACCCATTGGCAAAGAAGAAGCAGGTGACACTCGCCGATTTGGCGCAGGAACGATGGGCGATGAACAGCCCCAGTTTGGCCTCCCAGGCATGGCTCTTTCGGACCCTTGAGGCAAGCGGCCTGCCGCGGCCCCGGATCGTACTCACGAGCCGGTACCATCCGCTCCGGTTCGGCATCATTGCTTCGTCCAGGTTGCTTGGGTTTACGTCACGGCGATCCGTACGGCAGGCCGCACGCACGTACCCGTTAGCGGAAATCCGCGCGCACGGATTTCCCTGGATTCGCCGCGACGGCGTGATCTATCGGAAGGACGCCTATCTGTCTCCGGCAGCCCAACGGTTTATTGAAATACTCAAGTCCACCGCGCAGAACGTGACCCGGAAAAAGCAATGAATGAGTTGACGACCATCGGCTTCGAGGAACGCCCTACGGCAGCTGCGGGTCGCGAGCCGTTGTTCACAACGCGCAGCTATGGGCCGATCAGCGGAATACGAACTCCCGGTACCCGCCAGCCGCGACTTCAGCCGTCACGCGCCGGTAGTTCACCGCATTGCCGTTGTAGCCCAGCACGCGTCGCACGCTGCGGCCCTCCACGTTCCGGTTCACGCCGGTCTGCCAGGAATCGACCTTCCAGGAGAGCAGGCGCTGGGCAGCCTTGACGACGGTCTGCGTCCACTCCGCCACGTGCTCGGGCCGGGTCTCCACGCGGATGTAGTTGTGCTCGCGCATGAAGCGCAGCAGCCCGGTCTGCCATTCCACGCTGTGCTCGATCGCGCGCGGGATGTTGCCGCGCGCCGTATGCGGGCCCAGCACCATCAGCAGATTGGGGAAGCCATCGACGAGCTGCCCGAGATAGGTGCGCGGCCCATCAGCCCAGACGTCGCGCAGCCGCACGCCGCCAGGGCCGCGAAAGTCGATCCTGTCGAATGCGCCCGTCACGCCGTCGAAGCCGGTGGCGTAGATCAGCATGTCGAATTCGTGTTCCTTGTCGCGGGTGCTGATGCCGGCCGGCGTGATGCGCTCGATCGGTGTCTCGTTCACGTCGACCAGCAGGACGTTGTCGCGGTTGTACGCCTCGAAATAGCCGCTCTCCAGCGGTACGCGCCGAGTGCCGAACCCGTGGTCTTTCGGGATCAGCTTGTCCGCGACTTTCGGGTCCTTCACCCGCTGGCGTATCTTGCTTGCGATGAATGCGCTGATCGCGGCGTTGGCCTTCTCGTCGAGCTGGATGTCGCTGAAATTGCCCATCCAGATGCCGAAGCCGGGCTCGGCGTATTTCTTTTCCCAGAACGCCTCGCGCTCCTCCGGCGGCACCTCCAGGGTGTTGCGCGGATCCGGCTGGTGGATGAACCAGCCCGGGGTCGTCGCGCAGCGGGCATAGATCTGCGAATAGCGGTTCCTGATCTCCTCCATCTCCGCTTTGCCGATCCTTGCGTTGTGCAACGGCGCCGCCCAGTTCGGCCTGCGCTGGAAGACGGTGAGCTGCTTCGCCTGTTTGGCGATCTCGGGGATCGCCTGGATCGCGCTCGCGCCGGTACCGATGATGCCGACACGCTTGCCCGAGAAATCCACCGGCGTATGCGGCCAGCGCGCCGTGTGGTACGCCGGACCACGGAACGTCTCCAGTCCCGGAACGCGCGGTAGCGTGTGCGCGGACAGGATGCCGACGGCGGTGAAGAGGAAGCGCGCGCTGGCTGTCTCCCCGCTTTCCAGAGTGACGGTCCACTGGTTCGCTGAGTCGTCCCAATGCGCGGCGGTGACGCATGAGCTGAACTGCATGTCCCGCCGCAGATCGAACTTGTCGGCGACCAGGTTCAAGTATTCGAGATTGTCCGACTGGGGCGAGAAATGCTCCTTCCAGTCCCATTCGTTCAGCAGCTCGTCGGAGAAGGAATAGCCGTAGCTCCAGCTTTCGGAGTCGAAGCGCGCGCCGGGATAGCGGTTCCAGTACCAGGTGCCGCCGAGATCGGCGCCGGCTTCGAAGACGCGCGCCTTCATGCCGAGCTCGCGCAGCCGGTAAAGCTGATGGATGCCGGAGAGCCCGGCGCCGATGATGATGGCGTCGTACGTTTGCCTGTTCGTGACGGCGAGTACAGCACTCATGGTTTGCCTCCTCCGTCGATGATCTTACTGCCTCGGCCATGCGCGTATGATGATTGAGCGAAGTTCAGGCGGGTGCTCGTCCGGAGTCGGACTCCCGCGTACGCGTACCGTAGGATCATATAGTCCCCGGCGGAGGCGTATCGATGAAGGCGATGACCTGGCGGTTTGGTTGCTGGCTCACGGGTGCCGTGCTCGCATACTGCGGCGCCGCGATCGCGCAAGATAAGGCCGGCGGCGGGTATCCGGTTCGGCCGATCCGGCTCATCGTTGCGGCCTCTCCCGGCGCGGGCGGCGATATCATGGCGCGCGCAGTAGCGCAGATGCTGACCGATGCCTTGGGCCAGAACGCCGTGGTCGATAATCGGCCTGGCGCCAGCGGCGCGATCGGCGTGGAACTGGTCGCAAGATCAGCCCCCGACGGCTACACGCTGCTCAGCCTCGGGGACACGCTCACGATTCTGGGCGCGACCCGGCGCGTCCCTTTCGACATTCTCAAGGCGTTCGATCCCGTCGTCCCGACGTCAACTCAACCCTACGTGCTGATCGTTCACCCGAGCATGCCGTTCAGGTCGGTCAAGGAGCTGCTCGCGTACTCGGCGACCCAGACGGTGACTTACTCGGGATCCACAGGGATTGGCAGCACGGTGCATCTCGGCATGGCACGCCTCGCGCAGCTATCCGGCGCGAGATTGCTGTTCATCCCGTACAAGGGGACCGCTCCCGGCATCGTCGCCCTCATGGGAGGCGAGATCAATATGGTGGGCGCGAGCACGATCTCGGCGACCGCCGCGATCAGGACCGGCAAGGTGCGCGCGTTGGCGGCAATGAGCCTTGCGCGCGTACCGTCGATGCCGGACCTGCCGACCGTTGCCGAACAGGGTTTTCCCGGTTTCAAGATCACCAATCGCTACGCTCTGCAGGCGCCCGCTGGAACACCGCGCCGTATTCTCTATGCGATCAATCGCGTCGTCAGCGACGGCATGCATGCCCCGCAGATGAGGCAGAAGCTGGAAGCCGACGGGAGTCAACCCGCCGAGCGCATGACGCCCGAGGAGCTCAAGGCGGCAATAGCGCGCGAGCTTGCCGAGATGGAGCAACAGGTGAAGCAGCTGAACATCAAGTTCGAATAGATCGCCATCGCCCGAGCGCTTCGGCGAGCCGCTCCTCGCTCCGATGAAAATAGGGTCAGGTCCACATTTGCTAAAAAGCGGACCTGACCCGGGACCTGACCCTATTTAACGTTGATCGCAGCATGAATGAACCTGTTACGGCCGTGGCACGAGCGCTTGGGTTGGGCGTGCTGGTGAGCCTGAGCGTTCCCGCTCTTGCACAGCCCGCTTATCCGACGCGAGCGGTCCGTTTCATCACCCCTTTCCCGCCGGGCGGCAGCCTCGATCCGTTGACCCGCATGTCCGCACAGAAACTTTCGGAAAGATGGGGGCAGCCGGCCGTGGTCGAGAACCGCCCGGGCGGCAACTCCATCATCGGCACCAACGCTGTGGCGAAAGCCGCGCCCGACGGCTATACCATCCTGGTCGCCGGCACGCCGCACGTGATCAACCCCAGCCTTTTTCCAACGCCCTACGATGCGCTCAAGGACTTCGCGCCGATTGCGACCATCGCCAAGTCCCGCCAGATTCTGGTGGTGCATCCCTCGCTGCCGGTGAATAGCCTCAAGGAACTCATTGCTCTGGCCAAGGCGCGGCCGGGCGAGCTTAACTACGCTTCGTCGGGCACCGGCAATACCAATCATCTCGCGGGCGCACTGCTCTGCGCCCTGGCGGGCATCAAGATGCTGCACATTCCTTATAAGGGCGCAGGGCCAGCGATCGTCGACCTGATCGGCGGCCGGCTGCATCTTTCCTTTCACGTAACGATTTCGGTGATCCCTCACATCAACAGCGGCCGGCTCAAACCACTCGCCATATCGGGAGAGACGCGCGCGGCGCCTTTGCCGCAGGTGCCCACGATGGCGGAGGCCGGCTTGCCGGCGTTCGAGATGTCGGGCTGGACCGGAATGTTCGCCCCAGCCGGCACACCGAAATACATCATCGACAACATCTCGGGCGAGATGGCGAGAGTCCTGGCCTCGCCCGAGATCGTCGAGTTGCTGACCAACCAGGCGCTCGAGCCGTTCATCTCGAACCCCGAACAGTTCGCTGCCTTGTTGAAGTCGGACATGGCCCGATTCGCGAAGCTCATCCAGGATGCGAACATCAAGGTCGAGCAGTAGGAAAGAAACCGCCAGGTGGTCTCTGGCGCGCGATTACTTCATTGGGGAGAATGCGGTGGGGCGCAGGATCGTCGTGGTCACCTGCTCCACGATCGGGCCGTTCTTCTCACTTTCGCCGAATACACGCGCGCGGTCGGGGTCCTTGGCGAACGTATCGAACTTCGCCACGCGCTCGTTCAGACTCTCCCAGGCGAGCATGTAGACAAGCTGGTGATCGTTTCCCCCCACGCGATTCAGCCAGTACCCCACCTGGCGGAAACCCTGCTTCCTGAACGCCTCGCAGGTGAAGCCGCCGAAACGCTCAGTGATGTTGGTGATCTTCCCCGGCATCGCCTGGTACTCGCGCAGCTCGAAGAAGTACGGGTTGCGGGTGGAGGCGTCCGGGCCGTAAGGCTCCCCTTTGTCGAGCTGCGAGTACGAGGTCGGTTCCATGAGCTGGTTGTATACACGCTTGACCAGCGGACCGTCCTTCTCGGTCTCCGCCCACTTCCTGGCGCGCTCGGGGTCGGCGCGCCATGCGGCGTTCTTCTTAGTGCGCTCCTCGTAGCTTTCCCAGCCCCACATGTATACCAACTGGTTGCTCTTTTCGCCCAACAGCGGCGTCCAGAAACCGATCAGGCGGAAGCCGTGGTCCTTCCACTTGTTGACGGTGAAGCTGCCAAAGCGGTCGATCAGCGCCGGCAGCTTCCCGGCGGCCACATCGTAGCGACGCAGTTCGTAGAGCATGAC
>JAQGNH010000478.1 GCA_028291945.1 Betaproteobacteria bacterium | reverse complement strand
TGCTGAAAGAGAACGTGCTCGATCCCATCGGCGGGTCCAACACCTGGCGCTGGTTCGGGTACGAGAACTCGTGGATCGTGCTCGACGGCCTCGCGGTGCAGTCGGTGACCGGCGGCGGCCACTGGGGCGGCGGCATGTTCATCAATGCGTACGACATGGCGCGCTTCGGTTATCTCACGCTCAACCGCGGCAAATGGAAAGAGCGCCAGCTCATCTCCGATCAGTGGATCGAGCGGGCGCTCACGCCCACGCCGGTAGAGCCCCACTACGGCTTCATGAATTTTTACGTGAACAAGGACCGCACGTTCATGCCCAGCGCACCTGCGAGCGCGTTCGGTCATCAGGGCAACGGCACGAACTTCGTCTATGTCGATCCGGAGAACGATCTCGTCGCTGTGCTGCGGTGGATAGACCGGCCGCAAATCGACGGCTTCGTGAAGCGCCTGCTCGAAGCAGTGCGCGGGCGCTGAGCTCCAATGGGGCAACAGATCGAAGCACTCGCTCGTTTCGTCGCGGAAACGTCGCTCGAGCGGGTGCCAGACGAAGTCCAACGGTATGCGAAGCTGGTCGTGCTCGACACGCTCGGTGTCATCCTGGCAGGCGCGAATCGACCGGAGGTGCGGGGGGTGCGCGAGCGCTTGAGTGCGACCGCGGGAAGCGGCGCGACCGTATTCGCTCCGCGCTGGCCGACCAACGATCCGCGAACGGCTGGTCTGTTGAACGGCATCGCCGGACGATCGCTCGAGCTCGGAGAAGGGAATCGCTATGTGTCCTATCAGGGCGCTATGCAGATCCTTCCCGGTATCCTGAGTGTTGGCGAGTGGGCGCGAAGTACCGGCCGCGACATGCTCGCGGCATTCATCCTCGGCTACGACGCCGGCGCACGCATCGGTGCCGCCATGACGACCCGGCCGCTCGCGCATCAGAACGGTCAGGCCGCATTGTTAGGTGCGGCCGCCGCCGGATCGCGATTGCGGTCGCTGAATGCGGCCGATACCAGCCGCGCGATGCGTATCGCCGCTACGCTCGTGCTGACACCGAGCTACAACAACGCCGTTGCGGGTGCGACCACGTTGAACGTCGCAGGCGGCATGAGCAGTTTCGTGCTTGGGCTCGCGCCCGATCTTGCGCTGTCGGGATTCACTGCGCAGGACGACGCGATCGAAGAAGCGCTAGGCAATCTCGTAGGAGACGGCTTCAAGCCTGGAGCTTTGCTCGAGGAGCTCGGTACGCGTTGGGAGATCACGCGCAACTGGCTTCGTCTGCGCGCGTGCTGCAATCCGATTTACGCTGCACTCGATGCCCTCGAAGATGCGATCCGCGCTCTTCGCGCAAAGCCGGAAGAGATCGAACGCATCGACATCGCAACCTTTCGGTTCGCTTCGGTCATGCGTCACCCCGATCCGCCCAACTATTTTGCGTCGAAGTACTCGCTGCCTCACGTGGCCGCGTGCCTGGCGGTGAGGGGAAGTACAGGGTTCGAGTCGGTAGACGATTCGGCTCTGAACGATCCCGCGATCGCGGCGCTACGTCACCTCGTACACGTGAGCGAAGACCCCGCGATGAACGCAGCGGTGCCCTCGCTGAAGCCGGCGCGCGTCACGCTCACGTTGAAAGACGGACGGCAGACCACGACCACCTGCGACAGTCCGCGAGGCGATTGCCTGAATCCGTACGACGAATCGGAGATCCGGCAGAAGTTTCGTGAGCTCGCAGGCGTTGCGCTGACGGCGCAGGGCCTCGAAAATGTCGAACAGGCGATTGACAGGCTCGAGCACTGGACGAGCGCGTCCGAGCTGACCGAGCTGCTGCGTCGCCACGCTCGCCTCGACTGGAGCCGGCGCGACCCTGTCGCTTCCTGAGCAGGTTCCCGCCGACTTCGGCGCGCAACGAGGTTCGCTTCTTACGTAGAGCGGCGCGCCTTTTATATAGGACAACACGATGTCAGATGTCGTCAGGCTGACCCGCGATCTCGTCAGCATCGATTCGCGCAGTTTCATCACTTCCCGCCCGATCTGCGAACGGTTGACCGAAGCGCTCGCCGGCTGGCAGCTCGAGTGTGTCGACTACCGGGACAGCGACGGCGTCGACAAACGCAACCTCGTCGCGCGACGCGGCCGCGGTTGCGGTGTCGCGTTCGCGGGCCACCTCGATACAGTGCCCGACGCCGGCTGGCAGCGGAATCCTTTCTCCCCCGACGTGGAAGACGGGATTTTGTACGGCCTCGGCACTTCCGACATGAAGGGCGCCGTTGCGGCTTCCATCGTCGCGCTGAGCGCCTTGCCAGAGGACGCGCCCGCCTTGCTGTTGCTCACATCAGACGAAGAATCGACCAAGCGCGGCGTGCGCGAGCTGGTCGCGCGCAGCGAGCTCGTGCGCGCTTTTCCTCCGAAAGCGATCATCATAGGCGAGCCCACGGGCTTCCAGCCGATCCGCGGCCACCGCGCCGACGTACAGTTCGTCGCCCACGCCCACGGCATCCAGGCGCACTCGTCGCTAGCCGAAGGGCGCAATGCGAACATCGCGCTCATTCCGTTCCTTGCGGACATGCGTGAGCTGCACCTGAAGTTGCGCACGGAGCCGGCTTTCCAGGACGCCGCATACGACCCCACCTGGTGCGACCTCAATATCATCGTGGACAACTATGGCACTGCGCCGAACACCACGGTCGGACAGGCGACCTGCCGCATGAAGCTGCGCTATTCGAAATCGATCGATCCCACGCCGATCGTCGAGGCTGTCAGGCACTCTGCGCAACGCCACGGTCTCGAGCTGGAGATCCGCCCCGAAGCGTCACCGCCCGAGCTTTCCGCGAGCCATCCGCTGGTGAGCACGGTCGAGCGTATCGCCGGCCGCGCGGCCGGGGTGGCGGCGATCGGCACCGAAGCGTCGGAATACAAGAAGGTTGCGGCGTCGCTGATTATCGGGCCGGGTTACATAGAGCACGCACACAAGCCCACCGAGCACATCCGCGTGGCGGACCTCGAAGCGTCGGTGGCGCTGTACTCGGGCATTGCCGCGCAAATCAACGGAACCGATCTGAGAGAAGACCGATGAGACTCACCTGCCTGCTTTGCGTTCTATTTCTAGCCGCGGTGCCATGCAGCGCGGCGCCCGCTGCCGATACCGGCTATCCCTCCAAGCCGATACGGCTGGTCATCGGCTCGCCGGCAGGAGGGAGCACGGACATACTCGCGCGCGTCATCGCTCAGAAGCTGAACGAGTCGATGGGACAGATGGTCGTCGTCGACCCGCGACCGGGCGCGAGCGGCGTCATCGCCGGCGAGATCGCAGCGAGAGCCAACGCCGACGGCTACACGCTGCTGTTCCCGTCGCTGCAGCACGTGATCAACGTCGGCCTCTACAGCAAGCTCTCGTTCGATCCGATCCGCGACTTCGAGCCGATCGCGCAGGTCGCGAACGTGCCGATGTTCCTGGTCACGCATCCTTCGTTGCCGGTGAAAACCGTCGGCGACCTCATCGCTCTGGCGCGATCGAAGCCGGGTGCTCTGAGCTTTTCCTCCTCGGGCATCGGCACGCCTCAACATCTGGGGATGGAGCTGCTGCGAAGCGCTGCGAAGATCGACATGGTGCACGTCCCTTTCAAGGGTGCAGCGGATTCGATCACCGAGGTCGTCGCGGGTCGCGTGCCGGTGGGCATCATCACGGTCCCGCCGGGCCTGCCGCACGTCAAGGCCGGCAAACTGGTCGCCGTCGCTTCCGCGGGTGGCACGCGCATCCAGGTGCTGCCCAATCTTCCCACCATCGCCGAATCGGGTCTGCCCGGTTTCGCGGTGGACAACTGGATTGGCATGGCCGGTCCGCTGCGCACGCCGCAGGCCGTCGCGAACAGGCTGCACGCCGAGCTGGCGCGCATCATCGGAACGCCCGAGATGAAGGAGCGCATGGCGAGCCTCGGCTTTGCGCCCGCTGTGACGACGCCTGCGGAATTTCTCGCCATCATGAAAAACGACGCGGCGAAATATGCCCGCGTGGCGAAGGCGACAGGCGCGCAGCTGAATTAGATTATCAGTCGACCTTGGCGCCGGATCTCTTCACGACGTCGGCCCACTTGACGCGTTCGCACTTCACGAATTCCGCGCACTGCGCCGGCGTGCCGCCGACAGGCTCGGCCTCGAGGGCCGCGTAGCGCGTCTTCAAAGCAGGCGACTGCAGCGCCTTGTTTGATCTCGGCGTTGAGCTTCATCACGTACGTGCAGAGATCGGATTCATCGTATCTGAAGTCATATGATCAAACGGTGCCGCACCACAACCGGGCATGAGCGCGCATACCGGGTGCGATGCTCCGGACGGGCGCGGATTCCGCTATAGTGCGCGGTCTTCACAACATTCGCCGCGCAATGAGGCGACGACGAACGATCTGAAGGCGAACGTTGAACGATTTCGATCTGGTGATCCGCGGAGGCACCGTCGCCACTTCCACCGAGGTGCGCGAAGCTGACGTCGCTATCCTCGGCGAACGCGTCGCGGCGGTCGGCCCATCACTGGGCCGAGGCCAGCGTGAGATCGACGCGCGCGGGAAGCTCGTGCTGCCCGGCGGCGTCGACAGCCACTGTCATATCGAGCAGCTTTCGTCGTTCGGCGTCATGTGTGCCGATGACTTCCATACCGCGACCGTGTCTGCCGCTTTCGGCGGCACGACGACCGTCATGCCGTTCTGCGCGCAGCACCGCGGCGATTCGATACCGGCCGTGCTCGCCGACTACCACGAGCGCGCGCGCACGAAAGCGATCATCGATTACGCGTTTCATCTCATCATCGCTAACCCGGACGAGGCGACACTCTCGCACGACCTTCCGGCGGCGATCCAGGAAGGCGTCGGTTCGTTCAAGATCTTCACGACGTACGAACGGATGCGCTTGAGCGACGAGCAGATCCTCGACGTCATGGCGGTTGCCCGCAAGCACCGCGCGCTCGTCATGGTGCACGCCGAGAACCACGGTGTCATCTCGTGGCTCTCTAATCGCCTGGTCGACCAGGGCAACACGGCGCCGCGCTATCACGCGATCTGTCACACCCGCGGCTCGGAGTGCGAAGCGATCCAGCGGGTGGCGATGCTCGCGGAGCTCGTGGACGTGCCCGTGCTCATCGTGCACGTGTCGACGGTCGAAGGCATCGAAGCGATCCGCGAGGCGCGCAGGCGGGGCGTGAAGATATACGGCGAGACGTGTCCGCAGTACTTGTTTCTCACCGCCCAGGACATCGATCGGCCTGGTATGGAAGGCGCGATGTTCTGCTGTAGCCCGCCGCCGCGCGACGAGGCGGCGCAGGAGGCGTGCTGGCGCGGCCTCTCCGACGGAGCGCTCGACGTGTATTCGTCGGACCACGCGCCCTATCGCTACGACGAAAGCGGGAAGCTGCCGAAAGGGGAGCGCACGACGTTCAAGGAAATGGCGAACGGCGTGCCGGGGCTGGAGCTTCGGCTGCCGCTGCTCTTCACGTTCGGCTATCGCGCAGGCCGGGTGTCGCTGCCGGAGTTCGTCGATCTGACAGCGACGCGTCACGCGAAGATTTACGGTTGCTATCCCCAGAAAGGCGACATCGCCGTCGGCGCGGACGCCGACATCGCAATCTGGGATCCGGAGCGCAGGCTCATGATCACGCCCGAGCTCGTGCACGACAACGTCGGCTACACGCCCTACGCGGGACGGGAGTTGCAGGGCTGGCCGGTGATCGTGCTCTCGCGCGGCGAGATCATCGTTCATCACGGCAAGCTCAGCGCGGAGCGCGGGCGGGGCCGCTTCATCGCGCGCGGCCAGTCCGATGCGACCGTGCCTTCGGGGAAAAAAGTACCTGAAATGGCGCAGCTCGACGCGTGGGGCACACCGCTCCGGCTCTAGGCTATCCCGCGTGCCAGCCGAGCCTCATCCGCCCCATCGCCATCGAGACCGCCGCCTGCGTGGGCTCGACCACTGGAATGTGCAGCGCGTCCTGCAGTGCTTTCCGATAGGCCGCCATGCCGGCGCAGCCCATGACCACGACGTCCGCGCCGTGCTCGTCGCGAAGCTTCTCGCCGGCTTCGCGCAGGCGGCCGAACGTTCGGTTCGCATCGGCAAGCTCGGTGACGCCGAGGCCGAGCGGCACCTCGGCGGCGAGGCGGTCGCTGACGCCGAGCGCGGCGATGTAGCGCAGGTGTCGCGGAATCGATTTCCTCAGGATGGCAATCACGCCGAACTGCTGACCGAGCGTCAGTGCGGTGAGGATCCCGCACTCCGCGATGCCGAGCACCGGTTTCTTCGTCAGCTCGCGGACGGAGTGCAGTCCCGGGTCGCTGAAGCACGCGACGACGAACGCGCCGTAACGCGCCTCTCGTGCCTCTACGAAGCGCAAGAGCGGCGCAACGACGCCATCGACGTGCTGCTGCGTTTCGATTCCGGGCGGACCCTCTTCGAGCGTCACGCATTCGATCGCCGGTCCGCCGGCGAAGCGCAAAGGCTCGCACGCTTCGTTCATCGCCGCGGTGACGGCGGTGCTCGAGTTCGGATTGATGACGAGCATGCGGTCGGTCACGCGGAGATTATACGGTCAGGAATGAGCTCATGACTTACCCCAGGGATCTTGTCGGCTACGCCAACCGCCCGCCGGATCCGCGCTGGCCGCGGAGCGCGCGTCTCGCGATCAATTTCGTACTCAACTACGAAGAAGGGTCCGAGTACTCGGTGCCCGACGGCGACGGCTGCTCGGAAACATCGCTCTCGGAAAGCGCGAGCCAAGTCCCGCCCGGCACGCGGGATCTCACCGTCGAGTCGGTCTACGAATACGGAAGCCGCGTCGGATTCTGGCGCGTCATGCGGCTCTTCGCCGAACGCGGTCTGCCGCTCACCGTGTTCGCCTGCGCGCTCGCGCTCGAGCGCAATCGCGATGCAGCGGCGGCCATAGCCGCGGCGGGGCACGACGTCTGTGCGCACGGATGGCGCTGGTTCAAGCACTGGCTGCTCGAGGAAGCGGAGGAGCGCGACCACATCGCCCGTGCGGTCGCGTCGCTCGAGCGCTCGCTCGGCAAGCGTCCGATCGGGTGGTACTGCCGGACCGGACCGAGCGTGAACACGCGCAGGCTCGTCGTGGAGGAGGGCGGTTTTATCTACGACAGCGACGCCTACAACGACGAGCTGCCGTACTGGGTCGAAGTGGACGGTAAGCCGCACCTCGTCGTTCCGTATACGAACGACGTCAACGATACCAAGTTCATGAATCCCGCCGGCTTCGGCAGCGGCGAAGACTTCTTCCACTACCTCAGGGACACATTCGACATGCTGTACGGCGAAGGCGCGGTCTCGCCGCCGCGGATGATGTCGGTCGGCCTGCACGCGCGCATCGTCGGCAGGCCGGGCCGCGCCGTCGCGCTGGCACGTTTCCTCGATTACGTGGCGCGGCATGAGGACGTCTGGATCTGCCGCCGCGAAGAGATCGCAAGGCACTGGATCGCGACGCATCCGGCGCCCCGTTGAACCCATCAGGAGAAAGAACCATGAGTGCAGACGACGAACGCTTAAGCGCCGGCTGGATCGACGAAGAAGCGCGCGTGCTCCACGGCATCACGACCCGCGCACCCGGCCGTGACGCGGAGCTCGCGGCAGAAGTGACGCGCCTCAGTCGCGCGGTGCTCGACGCCGCACGCGAGCTCGACTTCGACGATCAGCCGGGAGATTTTTTGTCGGCGCTCGTTTCGCTGCGGGATGACTGGAGCGACGCCAAGTGACCCGCGATGTGCTCGATTTATCCATGGCCGCGGCCGCGCGTGCGCTGGACGCGCGCGAGGTTTCGTCCGTGGAGCTCACTCGCGCGTGTCTGGCGAGAGCGGAGGCGGTGAATCCGCGGCTCAACTGCTTTCTCGCGATCGAGGCCGGCGATGCGCTGGCCGCCGCGGAGCGCGCCGATGCCGAGATCGGCCGCGGCGAGCGCCGGGGGCCGCTGCACGGCGTGCCGCTCGCGCACAAAGACATGTTCTATCGCGCCGGCAAAGTGACGACGGGCGGTTCGAAAATCCGCCGCAGCTTCGTGCCCAGCTTCGATTCGGCCATCGCGAAACGCCTCGAGGCGGCCGGGGCCGTGTGGCTCGGGAACCTCAATATGTCGGAGTTCGCGGCCAATCCCGCCGGACACAACTCTCACTACGGCCATTGCCGCAATCCGTGGGATCCGCAACGCATCACCGGCGGATCGTCGAGCGGGTCGGCCTCCGCGGTCGCCGCGCGCGCCTGTTTCGGCTCCCTCGGTTCGGACACCGGCGGATCGATCCGGGTGCCGGCCGCGATCTGCGGTGTGAGCGGCCTCAAACCGACTTACGGGCGGGTGAGCCGTCACGGCGCACTCCCGCGCTCGTGGTCGCTCGATGCAATCGGCCCGCTTGCGAGGACGGTGGAAGACTGCGCGCTCCTGATGAGCACGATCGCCGGCCGCGACGCGCTCGATCCAACGTCGGTCGATCTGCCGGTGCCGGACTACGCCGCGCTACTCCGTGCGCCGCTTCGCGCGATGCGAGTCGGTCTCCCGCGGAACTTCTTCTTCGAGGGCGTCGAGGCGTCGGTGCAGGCACGGCTCGACGAGGCGCTGAAGGTGCTGACCGCGCTCGGCGCGAAGATCGTCGAAGTCGACGTGCCAGAGCAGGAGCGTCTTTTCACGATCAGCGACGCGGTCGTGAAATCGGAGGCCGCGACGATGCACGGCCGCTGGCTGCGGGAGTGCCCGCAGGACTACTCGCTCTTCATGCGCAGCCGCATCGAAGCCGGCCTGCACGTGCCCGCCACACGCTACCTCGAAGCCCTCGCGCTGCGCGGACGCATACTCGCCGACTTCGTGAAACAGGTGTTCGCGAAAGCGGACGTGCTCTTCGCGCCGGTGCTGCCGATCGAGGTGCCGCGGATCGCCGAGACCGAAGCGGGGACACCCGCAGACGTGCAGCGCGTGATCGTGGCGCTCACGAGCTGTACGCGCAACGTGAACTTCCTCGGGCTGCCGGGGCTCTCCGTGCCGTGCGGTTTCAGCGCGAACGGCATGCCGGCGGCCTTCCAGCTGATCGGCCGTCCGTTCGCCGAAGCACGCCTGCTGCGCCTGGGTCACGCCTATCAGGGCGCCACCGAGTGGCACACCCGTGCACCCGCCGAGGCCGCGCATTGAACGCGCCGATCGACGGCACCTGTGACGACGCATTCGCGGCGGTGCGCGAGGCGTTCGTCGATAATTTCACGTCGCGCGACGAGCATGGTGCGGCCATTGCGGTTTACCGGCGCGGCGAGCTCGTCGTCGATCTATGGGGCGGATGGCGCGATGCGGACCGCAGCCAGGCCTGGGCCGCCGATACGATGGTTTGCATGATGTCCGTCGTCAAAGCCGTCACGGCGTTGCTGGTCCACGTCCTCGTGGACCGGGACATGATCGACCTCGACGAACCGGTCGCGCATTACTGGCCCGGCTTCGCTGCCAACGGCAAGGGCGCGGTACGCGTGCGGCACGCGCTCGATCATCGTGCCGGCATACCGGCGATCCGGCGCGAGCTGCCGCGCGACGCTCTTTTCGACTGGGATGCAATGACGGCGGCAATCGCCACGCAGCCGCTCGAGTGGCCGGCCGGCAGCGTTCCGGCGTATCACCCGGTGACCATGGGCTTCATCGCAGGTGAGCTCGTGAAGCGGATCACCGGCGCGACGCCCGGTGCGTTCCTGCGCGAGCTTGCACCCGATATTCCCGGCTTCGACTACTACATCGGCGTGCCGGCCGCTGCGCTCGCGCGTTGCGCCGAGGTTCATGGAGACTACTCGGGCACGATCTTCGGCGAGAGCGATCGCTCGTCGCTCGCCTACTGGTCCATCGCGCCGGTGACGACGAACATGTTCAATACCGAAGCGTTTCGTCGAGCGGAAATTCCTTCCATCAACGGCCACGGCACGCCGCGCTCGATCGCAGCGCTGTTCGGCGAGCTCGCGCTCTGCCGCGCGGGAAAACGCAACGGCCTCATCTCGCCCGAGGCAATCGCGCGCGCAGCCGAAGAGCAGTGGCACGCAGTCGAACAGACGTCGATGCAGGAGCGCCGCATGGGCCTCGGTTTCATCCTCGGCGGCCCGCATCCGCTCAACGCCAACCCGCGCGCCTTCGGTCACGGCGGCGCGGGCGGCGCGCTCGCGTTTGCCGATCCCGATCTGGAGCTGGGCTTTGCCTACGGCACCAATCACCTGCACGGACAGAAGACGATGAGCCCGCGCACGCGGGCTCTCGTCGATGCCGTGATGCAGTGCGCCGTCAGTTGACCTTGATGTTCGCAGCTTTCACGACGGGCCCCCAGCTCGCGTAGAGCTTCGCGACATAGCTCTGGAATTCGGCGGGCGAGAGCGGCTCGTGCGTGATGCCGAGCTTCGCGAGCCGGTCGGCGACATCGGGCTCCTTCGCGAGCCGCATCACTTCGCGATGCATGCGCTCGATGGCCTGCTTCGGCGTGCCTGCCGGTGCGGCGAATCCCAGCCAGTTCTCGCCGACGAGGTCGTAGCCGAGCTCGAGGAAGGTCGGAACGTCGGGCGCCATCGCGACGCGTTTACGGGACGAGACCGCGAGCGGGCGCACGAGGCCGGCTTTGATGTTCTCCGAATTCTGCGCGAGCGCATCGAAGCTCATCGGGATCGTGTTCGTGCGCAGATCGGTGAACATGAAAGCGGAGCCGCGATACGGCACGTGCGTGAGGCTGGTGCCGGTCTTGAGCTTGAACATCTCGGCCACGATGTGACCGATGGTGCCGTTGCCGGCGCTGCCGTAATCGAGCTTGCCGGGCTTTTCCTTCGCCATCTTGATGAGCTCGGCGACGCTGCGCGCCGGGAAGCTCGGGTTCACGATGAGCACGACCGGCACCGTCCCGATGAACGCGGAATAGGTAAAGTCCTTGACCGGATCGTAGCCCACGTTCGGAAAGATCAGCGGCGACGCCGTCTGCGAAGACACGTTCGCGAGCCCGAAGGTGTAGCCGTCCGCCGGCGCGCGCGCAAGGAGCTCGGCGCCGACGATGCCGCCCGCGCTGCTGCGGTTGTCGACGATGACCTGCTGCCCGAGGCGCTCCGAGAGCTTCTGCGAAAACACGCGCGCCGCGAGATCGCTCGAACCGCCGGGCGCGAACGGGGCGATGAGACGGATGGGCCGCGTCGGCCAGGGTTCGTCTGCAGCAAACGTTGGTGTTGTGAAGAGCGTGACAAGAGCGGCGCAGATTGCGGAGCGTATCGAAATCATTGAATTTCCCACTGTAGAAGGACGACAGCCGGCAAGCGCGCGGACCACATCCGTGTTTTTGTCCAGTCGCGGCGTAAGAGCAAATACCACGCCACTGCCGCGTGAACTTCAGTGCTTCGGCGGCCGCGCGCAAGCCGCGTGTAACGGTGAGGCGCGCGCGTGCGCAGAGCACTCAGAGCTGACCGACGTACTGCGCTGGCCCGGCTCGCCCCGACTGGAGCTCATCTGGCGAAGGCTCTTTAGTAACATGTGGTGGCATGCAACATGCTCAAAACGCCCGGCGTTCGTGGGTCCTTCATCCATCCCTCCGTAAGCCTTGATTCTCAGCACGGCACGGTGCATCTATTCGGTGCATAGATCGCCAGCGCCGCGTCATCATGGGGAATGGTGCTCGAGCTCACGCGAGAAGAGTAAACACAGGAGACGTTTTTGAGCACGCTCACGAGCACACTTGTCATCTACACGATCGTTGGCGCTTGCATTGGGGCAAATGCAGCGTCGACGGCCTACCCCACCAAGACCGTGCGAATGGTGGTCAACGCCGCGCCCGGCGGTGCAAACGACGTTCTCGGACGCATGGTCGCCAGGAGCATGATGGACGGGCTGGGCCAGACCGTAGTTGTAGACAATCGCGGTGGTGCCGGGGGTAATGTGGGAGCAGAGATCGTCGCACACGCTCCGCCTGACGGTTACACGCTGCTGTATTGCACCAGCTCGGTCGTGGTGAGCCCATCGCTATATACGAAGCTTACGTATGAGCTGCGAGAGCTCGCGCCCATTACGCAGGCCGCGCTTTTTCCTCTAGTCGTAGCCGTGCACCCGTCTCTGCCCGTTAAGAACATCAATGAGATGATCGCGCTGGCGAAAAAGCGCGGCGGCCTCAATTACGGCTCGACAGGCCCAGGCTCGATGAATCATCTCACGGGCGTGCTGCTCAATAACGTGGCCGGTATAGAGAACGTGCACGTGGGATATAAAGGTGCCGGGCCCATGATGCTCGCGCTGCTTACTAATGAGGTAGGAATGGGCATCGCCACGGTGTTCTCCGCAGCTCCGCACATCAAGGCAGGACGTCTGCGCGCACTTGCCGTGTCGAGCGTGAAACCTCTTCCGGCGCTTCCCGCTGTGCCGGCGTTAGCGGCGCAGTTTCCGGGATTCGAGACGAGCCAGTGGCACGGCTATTTCACGACGGCGGGCACTCCCGCGCCGATCATCGCTCTGCTCAACAGTCACATCGTAAGAGCACTGGGGTCGCCGGCCGTACGGGAAGCCATAGAGAACGGCGGCGGTGAGACGGTCGGAAACACACCGCAGCAATTTGCTGCCGTCATCACGCAGGACGCCCAGAAGTACGCAAAGCTTGTGAAGATCTCAGGCGCCAAAGTCGATCAGTAGACCAGGAGATGTGAAGGCCGTACTCGTCTCCTCACTCGATCCCGTTCCAAAACATGCTTCACCTCCTTCGGAGTTTCTTATGCCCACCGACCTGCATCTCCTGACCATAGCCGAGGCCTCGCGCCTCATCGCTCAACGCGAGCTCTCGCCCGTCGAATATGCCGACGCACTGCTCGCACGTATCGAGACCTTCGATCCGCAGTTGAATGCTTTCATTACCGTCACTGCCGACCTTGCGCGCAAGCAGGCACATGAGGCCGAAGCGGAAATCACGGCAGGTCGCCTGCGAGGTCCTTTGCACGGCATACCC
Source organism: Betaproteobacteria bacterium (assembly GCA_028291945.1). Lineage (GTDB taxonomy): Bacteria > Pseudomonadota > Gammaproteobacteria > Burkholderiales > SG8-41 > JAQGMV01. The sequence continues at coordinate 1,145 of JAQGNH010000478.1, read as the reverse complement.
TTCGCGCTGAAGGACATCTACGGCACCAAGGGTATCCTGACTTCCGGTGGATCGAAGGTGTGCAAGGACAACGTACCGGCGGCGGATGCGACCACGACGCGCAAGCTGCTCGACGCCGGCGCGGTGCTCCTGGGCAAGGCGCAAACGCACGAGTTCGCCCACGGCGGCCCTTCGTTCGATCTGCCATGGCCGCCGTCGCGCAACCCATGGAACCTGGAACACTTCACCGGCGGCTCATCCAGTGGCTCGGGTGCGGCGCTCGCAGCGGGGTTCGTTCCGGCAGCGCTGGGATCCGACACCGGCGGCTCGATCCGCAACCCTGCGTCCCACTGCGGCATTACCGGATTCATGCCGACCTACGGCCTGGTCAGCCGCGCAGGCGTGATGCCGAACTCGTTTACTTTCGATCACTGCGGCCCGATGGCGCGCACGGTGGAGGACTGCGCGATCCTGTTACAGGCGCTCGCGGGTTTCGATCCCGCCGACGCCGGCAGCATCGAGCAGGCGATACCGGATTACCGCGCCGCGCTCGGCGGCGATCTCAAAGGATTGAGAGTCGGTGTGCTTCGCCATTACTGGGAAGAAGATGCGCCGGCGCACGCGGACCACAAGCGCGCGCTCGAAGAAGCGATCGTCACGTTCGGAAAACTCGGCGCGAAGATGGAAGACTGCCGCACACGGCCTATCCGCGAGCTTTTCGACATCAAGGTCGTGATCGCCGAAACCGAGCTCCTGTCGATTCACCAGGATGAGCTCATCAAAAATCCGGGTCACTTCGGGCGCGACTTCCTCGGACGTGTGCTCCCTGCCTGCGTTTTTCAATCGGTCGATTACGTGCAGGCGCTGCGCGAGCACCGGCGGTATCTCGATGAGATGAAACCGCTGTACGAAAAGTACGACGTGCTGCTGACCTGCGGGCTGGGCCCGGCGCCGCGGCTCGACGCGTCCCGCACGCTCGCCTTCTGGCGCGGCGGAAACGTGTGCACGCCCAGCAATGTCGGCCGCAATCCTGCGCTGATGGTCCCTTGCGGGTTTTCGGGCACGGGCCTTCCGATGGGTCTGCAGATCATCGGCCGGCCGATGGGCGATGCGACGGTGCTGCGCGTAGGACATGCCTACCAGACGGCGACGGATTGGCATCTGCG
>JAQGNH010000476.1 GCA_028291945.1 Betaproteobacteria bacterium | reverse complement strand
TCGGACATCAGTCGCATGCTGGCCAAGGCGTTGGAGACGGGCATCCCGAGGAAATGGGTGCGGAACACGAAGTGGGTTACGCCCAGTTCATCGATGTAAGGCTTGAGCTGATTCCAGCAGTCCTCCGGTGAGCCGATCACGAAGCGGTCGTTGACCAGGTCCTCGAAGGACTTGTCGAGCCGCTCGTGTGCGGGCATCGCCTTGTCGCTCTCCCACTTGGCGTAGGCCTTGTACTTCTCCGAAATGTATGGCGCCCCCAATTCCATCGCGGTGGCGCGGTTCTTCGCGCAGTAGATTTCGATGCGGCAGGGGTTTTCCTTCGGCAGGGCTTTGCCCGCCTTGCGCAACTCCTCCTTGTAGAGCATGAGGCGCTCTTTGTGCGTGGTCAGAGTGGCCTTGGGGCTGTGGTAGAGGCAGTCGCCCAATCGGGCGGCGCGACGGATGGCGTTGGCATGCTTCGCGGCAAACCAGATAGGCGGGTGGGGTTTCTGCACGCACTTTAGCGAGAGGTGCGCATCCTTCAGAATGCAGGTGTCGCTCTTGTAGCTCACCTTGTCCTCGGTCCAGAGCTGCTTGGCAACGGTGAGGCATTCCTCGAAACGCTGCACCCGCTGCCCTTTGCGTACGCCGAACGCTTCGAACTCGGCGGTGCGGTAGCCCAGACCCACGCCGAAAACCATGTTGCCGCGGGAAATCACGTCGAGCGTCGCAATGGTTTCTGCCGTGTACACGGGGTTGTGCAGTGGAGCGAGCAGCAGCCCCACGCCAAGGGTCATGTCACCGGCGTCCGCGGCCAGACGAGCCAGGTAAGGCACCATCTGCAGCCCCTGGTTGCCGCCCTCGTTCAGGTAGTGCTGTCCAGAGAAGAAGGAGTCCCATCCGCGGTCCCGGGCGAGCCGCACCATCACGATCTGCTCCTCCAGGGCACTCACCATATCCGCCCCTTCGAAGTACTGAGCGCTGAGCATGATGCCCGCTTTGACTCCACTCATCTCACGTCTCCATTTCGCTTCCGAACTCCATTTCGTCGAGCTTGGCCCAGGTGAGTCCGAATTCCATGCCGCTTCTTCCTTGTTGATGGGCTGGCGTTTCCACATATTACCGTCTGCGTTCCTCCTTTCGATTTAGCATTCCACCTCAGCCACGACTTCGCGGAGAAGTGAGATGCGTGTTGTGATTTGCGGCGGCGGCGTGATTGGAGCGTGCATCGCCTATTTCTTGGCTCGGCGCGGCGTCGATGGCACTGTCGTTGAACGACCGCTTGTGTGCGCCCGAGCGACAGGGGCGCTGAGTCTCTTCTGCCTTTAATGCATTGACGCAATTGCATGCGCCGTGCGGCGACGCGGCGTATTGATCAACGATTCTTATCGCAGGTGTTAATCGACCGGAGCGGCTTATCGGGGAATCGCGCCAGGCAAGATCGACGGCAAAAGCTCCATCGCGAGCGCCACGAAGGCTTTTACGTTGATCGATGGGTGCTTTGGGTTAGCGTAGAGGAAGTGCACCTGCCCAACCGACCTTGCGCGCCACCCCGGGACAGCGGGCAGCAGCCTTCCGGCTTCCGTCAGCGCCAGGAAGTCGGGCAGCCAACCGACGCCGGCGCCCAGTGCCACCAATTCCTTGACCGTCTCAAGGTCGTCCACGATGACCTTGGGCTTGACCTCGATCTTGACGGACGAGCGTCCCTTTACTAAGTCGAAGCGCTGCATTCCGGTGAAGGCAATGAAGTCGGCAGACGATAGATCCAGAGGCTGCAAAGTTTCGTTGCATCGACGAAGGTACTCGGGGGCCGCGTAGACGTTGGCGGTAAGTTCGATGAACCGCCGACCCACGAAGCTCGAGTCGCGCATTGCCCCCGCGCGAATAGCAAGATCGATCCCCTCGTCGAGAAAGTCGATCACATGGTTCGAGACCACCAACTCGACCTTCACGCTCGGGTAGCGCGCAATGAAAGCGCCGATCACCTTGGGCAGTACGGTGTGGGCGATATCGACCGGCGCAGTGATCTTGAGCGTGCCGGAGGGGCGCTCGCGGGCGGAGGCCACCTCGACGCGTGCCTGCTCCAGCCGACGGACCGAGTCCTGGCAGTGAGCGAAGTACGCCTTTCCCGCCTCTGTGACGTGCAGCTTGCGTGTGGTGCGTGTGATCAGCGCGACACCGAGCGCCTCTTCCAGTGCGGCCAATCGTTTGCTCACGGTCGTCTTCGGCATTTTCAAAGAGCGCCCTGCTGCCGAGAGGCTTCCCGCCTGCACAATGCGGACAAATACTGCCACCGCGTTCAGATCGATGTCATTGTCCATGGCTGTGCACAGTGAATAACCATTTTGCCGTCTAGTGGATTATGCCGCAGGATCGTACATTGTCTTCATCGGTCGCTGATCGACCCCTGCGAAGAAGGAGCTGTGATGAAGATCGCTGTGAAGAACTTTGCCCTCTCGACCGCGCTACTGGCAACGTTGGGCGCATGTCACGCCGCGCCGGTGCAGACCGCGTCGGACATCGAGTCGATGAAACAGCAATTGCTATCGGTGCAGAAGACGCGCGAGTCCGAGAACGCTAACTTGGATAACTTTGACGACCTGGACTTCAACGTGTACAGCGGCCAAAAGTGGGACCAGCTCGCTCGCAGCCACAGCAAGGACATCGTGGTGCACTACCCCGATGGCAGTGTCACGCGCGGTCTCGACCCGCACATCGAGCAACTGAAGCCAATGTTCGTCTTCGCGCCAGATACCCACATTCGTGAGCATCCGATCAAGATTGCCTCCGGCGATTGGACGGCTGTGCAAGGCACGCTTGAGGGCACCTTTACGAAGGCGATGCCGATCGGCGGCGACAAGACGGCCCCGCCGACCGGAAAGGGTTTCAAACTCACGATGGTGACGATCGGCCACTGGCAGAACGACGTGATGGATGAGGAATGGCTCATGTGGGACAACCAGTCCTTCATGAAGCAGATCGGGCTCGCGCCCTGAATCCGTGAACGTGCGCTTGATTCTCTAAGCTACTAAAGGTGACTTCAATGGCAGCGCCCCGATTTCCGGTCCTGTTCATTTCCCACGGCGGCGGGCCTTGGCCCTACGTCGACGGGCTGAGGCAGATGTACGTGAAAACGGAGAGGGAATTACGGCGTCTGCCGGCACGGCTCCCAGCGCGCCCAAAGGCAGTGCTAGTTATCTCCGGGCATTGGGAGACGCCGAAGTTCTCCATCGCCACCAGTGCACGCCCGCCGATGGAGTACGACTACGTCGGCTTTCCGCCGCACACTTATCAGATTCGCTACACCGCCCCCGGCGACCCCGACCTGGCCGGCCACGCTCACGATCTGTTGGGCGCGGCCGGCATTGAATCCACGGCGGATGCGAACAGAGGCTTCGACCACGGCGTCTTCGTGCCGCTGGGGTTAATGTATCCCGACGCCGACATGCCGATCGTGATGGTTTCGGTGAAGTCCAACTACGATCCGGCGGAGCATCTCGCGCTGGGTCGTGCGCTTGCGCCATTGCGCGAAGAGGGCGTGTTGATCGTGGGGAGCGGCCTCACGTATCACAACATGCGAGGCTTTGGGCGCGATGAGGCCACACCGGTTGCCGAGTTGTTCACGCGCTACCTAGATGACGCTCTCGCGCAGACGGACGTGCGCGCGCGTGACGAGAGGCTGCTGCGTTGGGAGAATGCTCCTGCGGCGCGACTGGCACATCCTCGCGAGGACCATCTCATGCCGCTCCTGACCGCCGCGGGCGCGGCAGGCAGCGACAATGGAAGGGTCCTTTTCACTGAGACCGTGATGAAGGTCCCGATGACGTCATACGTCTTCGGTGATGTCGATCTCGATTGACCGGGAGGCTCTGCCACTAACCGCGAGAATGCGAGCGTCTCGGCGCCGCTCATCCGCTCACGCCTTCGCGTGTTTCCCAGGAGGATGGGCGCGCCGGATCGTCGGCGACAGGACCTTGTCCGAGACGTGGAAGTCCCAGACCGCGGCGCCACCCTTCCTGGCGAACTCCTCCACCATCTTCGGCAGATCGGTCAGGCTCTTGAAGGTTTTTCCTTCGAGCCCGAAGCCGCGCGCGATGGCCGCGAAATCGGGTCGGCCGAAGACCGAGCCGTCGTCGGGCAGCCCCTCCGAGCGGAGCTTGTGCACTTCGGACCCGTAAGCGCCGTCGTTGATCAGGATGATCAGGATCTTCATCCCGTGGCGTTTGATCGTTTCGAGCTCCTGAATGTGCATCATCAGGCTGCCGTCGCCATCGAACAGCACGACCTGTTCGCTCGGGCGCGCGGCCGCAATGCCCATGGCGAAGGAGATGCCGTTGCCGATCGCACCGAACTCGCGGAGCGAGAAGAACTTCTCCTGCGGCCGCGAAGGCATTTGCGCAAAGAACCACGAGCAGTGGCCCGAGGAGTTCACGAGCTGCCAGTCAGCGGGAAGCGATTTCTCGAGCCCTTCGACCACATCGCGCGGGTCGAGCAACCCGGGCTCAATCTCGAACTTCATGCTGTCGGGTTTCGACTCGCGGATGCGCGAGGCCATCGCCTCGGTGCGCCACATCTTGCTGCGCGCGGGCAACGCCGCAGTCAGCGCCTCGACGCCCAGTCGTGCGTCGGCGCGCAGGTGGTGACGCGCCACTTCCTGGCCCTGACGCAGCGCCCGCGGATCGATGTCGATATGCAGCGTCTTCGCGTTGCGATAGAGCTGACCACCACCGCCTGCGTGGTAGGTGAGGGAGGCGCCGACCGAGATGACCAGGTCAGCCTGCGCCAGATACTCGAGCCCGACTTCCGTCGAGAAGCTCCCCGTGATCCCGATGCTGTACAGATCATCGTGAAAGAGTCCCCGTGCAGGCAGCGTCGTGGTCAACAGCCCACCGATTTTCGCGGCGAGCGCCCGACACGCGGGTCCCGCCTTGGCGTCGACCGCTCCCAGGCCCGCAAACACGACCGGGCGCTCGGCGGCGGCAACCACCTCGGCGGCGCGCTTGACGTCATCCGGATGCGGCGGAATCGGCGAGTTTCGCGGCAGCAATTCCCCCGAGGGGGTGGGAAGCTTCTCCGCCCCGTCCCAGGCCCGCTCCTGCAGATCGAACGGAATACCGATGACCACCGGGCGTCGTTCACGCTTTGCCTGCAGGAATGCATCGCGAATCCCGATCGTCATGCGCTCGGGCAGGTGCAACGGATGATAGTCCGCGCCCGTTGCCTTGATCATCGGCGCCTGATCGATGCCTTGGTTGTACCAACTGCTCTTGAGCGGCGCCTCTCCGGCAAACACCACCAGCGGCAGATGGGCGCGCACGGCTGCCGGGAGCGCCGTGATCAATTGCGTGACGCCGGGTCCGCACGTGACCGTTGCAACGCCCACCTCCGAGGTCTTGCGCGCGTAGGCCATCGCGGATGCGACGGCGCAATGCTCGTGTCTCACGTAGACCATGCGACATCCCTGCTGGCCCAACTTCGACGCCCAGTTCATGTTCGCATCGCCCATCAGCGTAAAGCAGGTCTTCACGCCCTCCTGGATGAAGGCTTTGGCAAGGACATCGTAGACATGTGGTTTGGCTTCAGTCGTCACGTTGCAATTCCTCCAGGTTGGTATCGATTTCCCTTACAGCGAAGGCGCCTGCGATTTCGCACCAGCATCGGGGAAGGATCGAGCGAGTATAGGCAACATAGTGGGAGTGTCAACGGCGCGTGTGCGAGCAGGCGCCCCACTGTTACGAATCACCGAAATGCAGGACCTTAGATTTACCTGCAGCGTAGCGCCTCCGCCAGCCGGCGTCGCGGCGATGCGGCAGTGTTTGAATGTCCGGTTCGGAGCAGATTGACCGCCAGGTGTGGGTCGCGAGCCCCTTGCAGCGAATAAAGCCTGCCGGGTTGTCCAAGGTGATGTGATGGTCGGCATCGGGAACTACGGTCATTGTCGCCTGCGGCGTACGCGATTTCACTTCCGCAATCGCCTCCGGCGTCATGCGCGTGCTGCGTCCCCCCTTCATCAGGAGCGACGGAATCCTGATCCTGTTCCATAGTGCGAAGCTATCCACGAGCTCGCGATTCGCATATACGCTGCGGTCGACCTTGTGGCGCCAGCGGCCTTGTCGAACCAGCGTCCACTGTGTTGCGCGATATGACGCAGCGCTTCGGGAGGAGCCGTGCTAGTCCACGCCACTGCTTGGCGCGATAGTGCCTAACGAGTGCAGCCGTTTGCTACTACGCGAAGGATTCTCGACCTACCCATTCAAGCATCGCTTGTGTTAGATAGCCAAGATGATTGAACGCGCTCAGCAGCGCTGGTATGCAGAGCCTGGTCCTGCTGCGACGGCGAGCGCCACAGCAGGAAGGGGTCTACATACAGGGGAATGTCCTCGTCCAAAAACGGAATCGCGAAATCCAGGTCCGCCTGCGGGAGAAGTATTCCGAAATGATCGGTTAGGCGGGGCCTGAAAAACGCCATCGGACTCGGGATTAGAAATGAATTTTTGAGAGTGCATTCGCACAGCCATGCGGATTATAGGGGAGACGAACACATGATTCCTGCGAGGTCGTAGCGACTCGACCGGATCGCTTTACTTCAATCGTGTTATAAAAGCTGCACGCATGCGCCAAGAATCTCGAAGCTAGTAGATATCAACTTCAACCAGAGAAAACACAAGTGACTCGCGAATCCGCAATTTCACGCGCAACGCGCCATTTCGATGAAGGTGAGTTCGTCGAGGACCTCGCGCGGCGAGTGGCGATCCGCACTGAAAGCCAGGTCGCGGAAAGCCGTGCGCATCTCGATGTTTATCTGAAGGACGAAATCGCGCCGGCGTTCGAGCGGATGG
>JAQGNH010000403.1 GCA_028291945.1 Betaproteobacteria bacterium | reverse complement strand
GCCGACGTGCCAGATCCACTCGTCGTCGGGGATCTCACGTATCGGCTCGACGCTCGTCTCCACCCCGTGAAAATGCGCGATCCAGCGCTCGAGCACGCGCGCGTACGCTTTCGACGCCTCCCCTCCGGGATTCATGCTGATCACGAGGTCGTGGGCCTCGTCGCGGTTGAAGTATTCGCGGTGGCTGGCGCGGTCGAGCACGTCGAGCTCGGCGCTCTTCAAAGGCGCCTGGAGCTCGCGCAGCAATTTGCCGAGGTCGCCGAGCCCAGAGTGCGTGGCGAACCGGCGCACCGTCTCCTGGTCCGCGAACATCACCGCGCCGCCTTTGACGCTCACCGATTGCGGCCTGAAGAACACTTCGGCCGCGCGCGCTTCGAGACCGTCCTCCACGCCTTCGAGCACGCTGCGCAGGATGACCTGCGCGGTCTCGTGGATGAACGCGGGCGGCACCGAAACGTCGCGGCGAAAGACGTCGAAGTAGAACGCTTCGAGCGTCGGCGCGGCCACGAGCTGCGCGCGAAAGCGCAGCATCACGCGGTAGTTCTCGCGCGCGTCCTCGTCGGCAAGCGCGCCGATTTGCGCCTCGGTCACTTCGGCGCGAGGCTCCTCCAGCAGCCGATGATGCAGCGCGTGCTCCGCGGCGCACGACTCCGCGACCAGCTCGAGCTCGGGCCGCGCGAAATAGCGTCGCAGGTAATCGTCGGTGACGACGAGCCGCCCGTCGTCGGAGCGGCGCAGCAGGTGATAACCGCAGGAAGGCCAGAAATCAGTCGACATGCGCCACGCCTGCAGCAGGTTTCTTGTACGTCACGTATGCGCCCGCTCGGAGATTTCGATCAGGTTCTCATCCGGATCCCTCACGTACACCGAGCGGATCGCGAAGCGCGCGCCGGTGCGTTTCACCGGCCCCTCCTCGATCGGCACCTCGCACGACGCGAGCTTCGCGATCACTTCATCGAGCGGCCGATCGGCGAGAAAACACAGGTCGAGCGACCCCGGCGTCGGCACGCGCGCCCTGATCGACGCGTCGAAACCGGGCGGGTGCACGTTGAACTTGTGCGGCCCGAAGGTGAGCGCGATGCGCCCTTCCCCGTAGCGCTCGAGCGTCATGCCGAGCACGCGCGTATAGAAATCGAGACAGCGCTCGAGATCGCGCGTCGTGAGCACGATATGGTCGACACTCGCGATCATGGAACCTCCGGGTGAATGGTCATGCAGGCCAGCGACCGAACTATAAACGACAGACGGTCATGTACAATAGCCGTCCCGCGCCCCGGTAGCTCAGTGGATAGAGCAACCCCCTCCTAAGGGGTAGGTCGGACGTTCGATTCGTCTTCGGGGCGCCACAACGTCAGCTGCTTAAGAGTGGGCCACGCCGGAAACTATCACGACCCCTCCACGCGATTGCGTCCTAGTGATTTCGCCCGATACAACGCCTGGTCCGCCGCCAATAGCAGCGCTTCCAGACTTGTAGCTTGCCCTTTATTCGCCACCCCCACGCCGAGACTGACGGTAATGTCGACATGTCCCGCCGAAGTACAAACGGGTTCCGCAGCCACGGCGCATCGCACCCGTTCTGCGACATGTAATGCGCTGGCCATGTCACAGCGCGGCAGAACAATGATGAACTCCTCGCCACCATAACGGCCAAGCGCGTCGACGCGGCGCAGCGGCACGCCCAGACGACGGGCGGCTTCAAGGAGAACTGCATCACCCACCGCGTGTCCGTGAGTATCGTTGACGTGCTTGAACTCGTCCAGGTCGGCGAGAATCACTCCGACTGAAGCTTCATCGCGTGCCACATGGCCGAGTTCCCGTCTCAGCAGATCGAGAACGGCGCGACGATTGAGAATGCCGGTCAAAGCATCGTGACTCGCCTGAGCTCTAAGTCTTTCCTGTAGCTTCAGGACTCGCTCACCTGAGTTTAATCGCACGCGCAGTTCGTCGGCGTTGAACGGCTTGCTCAGATAATCGTCAGCACCGGCTTCCATTGCGGCGACGACGTCATGCTGTTGCCCTCTGAGGGTCAACATGACGATATAGATCGAGCTCCCTCGGGCTGACTGCCGAACATTTCGACAGACTTCCACCCCGTCCATCCCCGGCATCATCCAGTCCAGAATGACGAGCAAGGGCCCATCTTCGTGCTGCAGCAGCTGCCACGCTTGCCTGCCATCTTGTGCGACCGACACCTCGTAGCCAAGCTTGCTCAGCACGCCCTCGAGCTTGAGACGCGTCGGCCCGTCGTCCTCCGCGATCAGAACTTTCAAGGGATGCCTTGCTCGTCAAGGGCCCGGAACGCGTATTGAGGACAACTCAACATTGTTTTTCTGCGTGCATCGATAGATGAATCACATGGACAGCCTAGATCTCGATGTCGAGAGCGTCAAACCGGCGGGAAATAAAGCTCGCGCGAAATATACAGTAATCCAGGGGAAGACACGGAGCGGGCCCGACCGCAGCCTTTTGTGCGCTCGCAGCGGCCGTGGTGCAATTACATCAGGTCCACGTCTCGGGTTCGGTCGAACGGCGCCGTGATATGAGCCGCCCCAGCGGGACGTTCGCTCGGAGCGACGAGACACGCGCAGAACGCCGCCAAACAAACTGCTCAATCTGACATAGCGACATGCGCGGACGGGGCGCGCTGCCACAGCCTAATATAGTGAGCTCAGAGCCGGAGCGGAAAAGCTGCCCGATCAGAACGGCAGCCTCGCGGTAATGCTTGATCCAGTACTCAGCGAGTAAGAGGCCCATGCTGTGGGTCGCTTGCATCGGCGTCGAGCTCAGTTTGAGGTTCGCGCGCCACGACCGCGGGTACGATCTCGATTGTCAGTTGGCTGCCTCGGAGTTGCGCGACGACCTCCGCAGGGTCGATCACATAGCCGTTGCGTCTCGCATCGGTCAGACAGTCATAAAAATACGGGAAAACCGTGCGCGATCGCCGGCGTCCATCCGACGAGTGCCAGCCCCAATAGAAATGCCCGCGCTTCGCGGGCTTGGCGTAGATCACGCACTCGCCGGAACGAGCCGACGAACGTTGGTTGGCCGATGTGTCGCGCACTCCGGCTCCGTCTTGAAATTTTGCTGCTGCGTCGCTTCGAGAGCAGTTCAATGCTGCTCACCCGATCGCCATAATACTACTTCAGGTTGGCCATGCGCGAAATGCGCGATGTTTCGCAACCGTGCGTGGCTCGTGCGTACGCGAGACGGACGAACTTAACGTGGCTGGGTGTTCGGTGGAATCACAAACGCGAGTTCGGCGGACAAACGCTGTACCAGGGCCTGAGCCGCTGCGAAAGCCGTCACAGCGGCCGCGGCGTTGTAGTTTATTGCGTGCGTTTCCAAGGTAACGATCGCCGATAAGACTTGCGGCGCTTCGAATACAGCCACGGCGCCCTTCAATGAGTGCGCTTCGGCATACGCGCGCTCGCTATCATTGGTCGCAAGCGCCGAGCTGATCTCTTGCAAAAGTTGTGGCACGGTTCGTATGAAGACGCGCGCGACCTGTTGGAGCAGTGGTTCATCATCGGCCAGGCGCTTGAGCGTCATGTGAAGGTCGAGCAGCCTGTCGCCGTCGACAGGCTGCGCGTGATCTGCGCTCACGCCTCGTTTGCTCGCGTCATCTGGGCGAAATGCTGGACGTTTTGCACGGCTCGCCTGCTTGGAGCGCAGCACGAGCATGTTGCTCACCCGCGCCTGCAGCTCCACCGAATCGTAAGGCTTGTTCAGGAAATCGTTGACACCGTTCTCGAACGCGCTGTTCCGCACTTCGCGATCAGTGCTTGCAGTCACCATCAGCACAGGCGTGTCCGACTTGCCGGGGAGCCGGCGGAAATGTTCAGTAAATTCGATCCCGTTCAACTCGGGCATCATATAACCGACTATGACGAGATCAGGCTCGTTGCGCCTGCACCAAGTCAGAGCTGTGCCAGCCTCGGTGAATCCCTGCACCTGGCAATCCGATAGTTTCTCGACGATCTGCTTGAGCACAGTCAGGCTGACTGGCTCGTCTTCGACGATGATGACTTGCATTCGAATGTCCTGGGTGGCTCGCCGCGTTGATTTTTGCAAATCCCGATGCTGGGCGCGGCTCTGCTCCGGCGCCGGGGCCGGCTTTTGTGGTTATGCTTGCCGTCGGAGCTCTGACTTGGGCATCAGAGACGAGACCTCATTCACCAGGCGTTCTACGAGTCCCTGCGCCACGGGAAGGGCACCGGCTGCGGCAGCAGCATCTTCATTCAGCGCATGCCTCTCGACATTGAGCACTGAATTCAGAACTTGAGGGGCTTCAAAGGCCGCCACGGCACGTTTGAGCGACTGCGCGTGCGTAAATGCGCCGTTCATGTCATTGCTTGCGAGCGCTGTACTTATGGCAGCCACCAGATTCGGTGCCGTGTGCGTGAATGTGCGTGCAACCGCACCCAGAAGCGTCTCATCCCCCGCGAGACGCTCGAGCGTCAGATCGGCATCCAGAAGGCGTCGGTTGTTATCTCGTTCCACGGTTCGTCTCCGATGTTCGTAAGTCTTCTGGCCTGCAGTCGTTGCCCATAGCGCCGGGCCGGCGGCAGAGTACCCATCTGCCTAGGTCTCAAAATGTTCTGGAGAACACGAACTATCCCGCTGATTGCGCGATAAGCGTTATGAAGTTTGTCTCACGTGAATTTGAGCGTCGCGAAACTCGTGCGCATCGACTAAGCGTGCGACTGCGGTCCCGATGCTCAATGTACATGCCCCGCACGCCGCGCCTCTCGAAAGATGTTCGCGCGCTTACGGGCAGTGCTTGAGATCGGAAGATGAGCGGTGACGCAGAAGATGGATCGATCAGGCGGTGCTAGAAGATATCCGCGCTGAATGTAACGGATCGGTACCGCGGGGTTTTGCTAAGCACGGTTCATTCAATCGAACTCTTCTTCCTGATCGCACGCGGCGCAGAATACGCAACGCTCCCCATAATCACGGGTGACGCGTTCCACAGCAGCAAGCAACTCGCGGGTGTTGCCGTCGAAAATCTGAACAGCCGGATCGAGAGGATCGATGAGCCCGGTGGCGAGTGCTTTTGCCGAAAGATCTTTGCGGTGCGGTTTAAACGGCTGGCCGTGATAGGGGCACTCGCGCAGTAGACCAATCGAAATCGCGAAGTCTTCAGCAGCCCATTGTTTTAATGCTTGAGGGTCAGTATTTTCCGTGCCTACCATCAGTGGCGTAGCAGATTGCATATCGCCTCCTGCGTCGTGTTCGTCTCCCGCTGACTACCGTTAGCAATCATTATGCCCGCTCGCCACTGCGCACACGAAACGCTTTCGCGTCAGATCAGAAACGAGAAACTAATTACGCTGGTGTCCCCGAGATATTATCACTCCACAGCGTATACGAGCCCTTCCGGCAAGTTTTGCGACCACGTGTCGAATGCCCCAACGAATTTACCTGATCGTGCTTACGGTACACGCTGCACCACAAAAGCCGTGTCAGCAACTACGTAGCAGACTTCTTTTGGTGCGCAAGCGCGTGGTGGCGCACGGAACGAGTGCGTTAGATGGCAGGAGCGAGTTCCAGAGTCGCGGAATCGCCTGCGCCGCGACCTGCAGTACGCGATCAGTTAGTAATAGCGCGCCGCGGTTGTTCGAAACTTTCAGCGCTGAATGTAGATCGCGCTTCACATCGAGCAAATAGGATGCTTCGGTTGCAGCTGCGAAATGACGGCAGCGATTTTCTGGCCGAGATGCGCGCCCATGCGCCGGGCGCGGGTTCAACGGCAGTCACGCGATGCGGGGCATGCACCTTGCAGGCTCAATTTGCATTTCGTGCCCATTGCCAAAAATCGCCCGACGCGCTGCGTTGGACGTGGGTGCGTAGAGTTGAGAACCTAATTTAGGAGCACGTGACATGGCCGATCAAGATCAATCCAATCGAGGCTCCGGCGAGCAGCAAGATCGTCAGCGCCGTCAGGAACAGTCGTGGCAATCAGGAGGCAGCCAAAGCGGCCCGGATCGGAACGAGTATCAGCGCGGCTCGCAAAGCAGCGGCCGTGATCAGGGCGAGTACGGCTCACAAGGTACGAGCAACTGGCAAGGCGGCAGCGGTTCGCAACGCGGTTACGGCTCGCCAGGGTATGGCACCCAAACGAGCGGTGGGACGCAAAGTGGCCAGCAAAGCGGCAGTTACAGCGGCGGTGGGATCGGTTCGGAGCATGGGGGCTATGGCCGAGAAGCCTCACAAGGCGGAAGTTACGGCGGAAGCTATGGGTCGCAAGGCGGCGGTTACGACTCACAAGGTGGGTACGGCGGATCACAGGATTATGGCTTCCAGGCGGGCGACGGTTCGCAAGGCAGCGGATCGCAGGGATACGGTTCTCAAAGCGGTTATCGCGGCCAAGCTTCTCAGAGCGGGTATGGCCGAGCTCAAAGCAGCGACCCCCAAGGGGGCTATGCGCCACCCGGCGCACAAGGTGGATCGCGCCAGCAAGGGTATGGCCAGCAAGGCGGTTACGGCGGCCAAGGCTCACAGGCTGGGTACGGATCGCAGGGAAACCAGCAGGCAGGGCAAGGCGGATACGGATCGCAAGGTGGGTACGGCTCCCAAGATAGGTATGGGTCCCAAAGTGGCTATGGCTCTCAAGGTCGTTTTGGCTCTCAAGCCGGTTCGGGTCCGCAGGGCGGGCAAACTGGCGGCTGGGGCTCGCAGAGCGGCTACGCATCACAGGCGGGCCAACAGTCCGGAGGTTACGGCGGACGCGGTGGCCAACAATCAGGATATGGCGGGTACGGCGGCCAAGGCGGCGGCTATGGATCCCAGACGAGCTACGGCTCACACGGGGGCTACGGTTCTGAAGGGGGCCAAGCGCAGGGCGGTGGCTGGGGCGGGCACGCGGGCAGTTGGGGTCAGACTGGACTGAACCCGCAAACCCGCACGCAACGCCGCGGACCGAAAGGCTATCAACGATCCGATGAGCGGATCAAGGAAGACATCTGCGAGCAATTGATGCAAAGCGCTTACATCGACTCCAGCGAGATCATCATCGAAGTCACCGAAGGTGTGGTGATTCTGGAGGGGACGGTCCCGGAACGACGTATGAAGCACGCCGTCGAAGACATCGCTGAAGGCGCTTCTGGAGTCAAGGACATCGACAATCGCGTGCGCGTCTCGCAGGCCGGACAAAGCGCCTCACAACCACAACAATCCCAAGCCGGCTCACAAGGTTCTGCAAGCGGTACTGAAAGAACTTCGCGGGATTCGAGCGACAACTCGCGCAGCAGCGTGGGATCGACTGGCCGCACTGGCAGCGGCACGACGAGCTCGCACACAGGTGGCGGGACACAGAGCAGCGGCGCCGCGACTGGAGCCTCGAGTGGCCAAAGCTACGGTGGAGCGACTACCGGTACGTCGGGCGGCACTGCAGGTAGCAGCGGCAACACCAGCGTTCAGAGCGACAGCAGTACCAATACGGCGTCCCGCGGGCCGGGGACTGCCGAAGGCCTGGCTGAGCAAAGCATGAGCTCCAGTTCATCCGCAAAACCGAAGTAGACACAGCTGGGCTGACGCAGGGCCGGCAGCGCGTCGGCCCTTTTTTTGCCGGCGTGGCACAGCGCTTGCACATGGCGCTGGCACCCGTGTTCAATAGCCACTTTAAGCCCGTAATGACATTTCTTCGGCCGCTGCTGCACGCCGCAACCATCCTGCTGCTCACGTTCGGGATGTCCGCCTGCGGTGATCGCGCGGGCACAAGCGCCAACAAGTCCCCTCCTCCGGCCTCTCCTCAAGGCTCCGCCGCTGCCGGCCCGCAGCCTCAGGCTGATGCTGCCACGACCCCACGCGCGCAAGCGAGCGGACTCCCTGATTTCACGGTATTAGTCGAAACACAAGGGCCGGCGGTGGTAAACGTCGTTACCACACGATCGGCGCGGGGCGGTCCCAGCAACGCACTCCCGGACGATCCGTTGTTCGATTTCTTCCGCCGATTCATGCCGAACCCGCCGGCGGAGCCGGGTCCCGAAAGTCGTGGCCAAGGTCTGGGATCGGGCTTCATCATCAGCCCGGATGGCTATGTGCTGACAAACGCACACGTTGTTGCTGAATCCGACGACGTCACGGTGCGCCTTGCGGACTCACGGGAATTCAAAGGAAAAATCGTGGGCGTAGATGCCCGCACCGATGTCGCCCTGCTCAAAGTCAATGCAACAGGATTGCCTACTGTCAAACTGGGTAGTTCGGAACAGCTTAAAGTCGGCGAATGGGTGGCAGCCATCGGTTCACCTTTTGGTTTCGTCAACACGATCACGGCAGGCATCGTAAGCGCGAAAGGCCGCTCTCTGCCCGACGAATCATTCGTCCCCTTCATTCAGACCGATGTTGCGGTGAACCCGGGCAACTCGGGCGGCCCACTACTTAATCTGAAAGGAGAAGTGGTCGGCATCAATTCGGCGATTTACAGCCGCACCGGCGGCTACATGGGCGTTTCGTTCGCGATCCCCATTGAAGTCGCGATCGATGTCAGCAAGCAATTGCAGGCGACGGGCAAGGTAACGCGCGGAAGGCTCGGCGTGCAGATCCAGCCCCTTACGGCCGAGCTCGCGAAGTCGTTCCGTCTGGATAATACCAATGGCGTTCTCGTCGCCTTGGTCGAGCCGCGCAGCCCCGCCGAGAAAGCAGGATTGCAGGCCGGCGATGTCATCCTCAGCTTCAACGGTAACCCGGTGCAGAACGCAAACGAGCTGCCGCGGGTGGTGGCAGCCACCAAACCGGGTACAACGGTGACACTCGAGGTCTGGCGCAGCGGCTCGAAGCGTCAGGTGAAGGCTACCCTCGCCGAATTCCCGTCGGATAATGTGGCCCAACAGCAGTCAGCCGATGCGCAGAAAAGCTCGAATCGGCTGGGGCTCGTCGTGCGTGAGCTCGCGCCCACGCAACGCAAAGGTCTCGGGATCGAATACGGGGTCGTCGTCGAAAGCATTGCGAATCCAAGCCCGAGCACGCAGGTGCAGCGCGGCGACATCATCATCGCAATCAACAACGTCTATTTCAAAAGCATCGAGGAGTTCAACCGCATCGTTCAGCAACAGCCAGCAGGCAGCATTGTCGCGCTCCTTGTGCGCCGTGGAGACGCTGCACTTTATATTCCGGTGAGGGTCGGCCCCTGAAGAAAGGTCATCGCTGCTTTCCTCGATTCCCTGCTATCGCAGGCGCGAACTGATAAAACCGCAGATCAATGCAGCAGGCTTTGCTTAGTTCACTCCCGCCACCTTTCTCGAACCGCGCAGCTCAGGATGTGAACGCATGCACGACCGCGCGAAATACGACGAAGCCAAACCACGCCAGCAGCAGGATGAAAACGATGAGGCCAAAGATCAGCAATGTCGCGAACAAGCGACTCGATCTGACTGCGCGCCGCGGATTGTCGAGGTAGTGTTCCAGCAGAAGATAATTGCGCTGATTGGCTTTCCATGCAGCGTCGAATACATCGCCGATGAACGGCACGATCCCGACAACTCCTTCGACCCCAACATTCCAGGCCATTCGTAAGAGCACGCTCGGAGGCGCACCGAGCCGGGCAGCCTCACGAACGATATAACTCGAAAGAAGCACGCCCAGGACGTCGCCGAGGCCGGGGATCAACCCAAGGATAGCGTCGATCCCAATCCTGAACTTGACACCGGGAAGAGGGATCGAGTTGTCCAGCAGCCAAGCGATCCGCGCGAGGCGACGGCGCACCGCATCATCATTAGTCATAAACTCTAGTACTGATTGATGTCGGTACCGATAGGCCGCCGGACAGTCCGGGCGGTTCCTTCAGTGAAACGACCTTGCCGGGCATAGAGCAATTGCAGCGCCTGTCCCTGCGTATGGGTGACCTTTCGCGTGAGGAGCTAGCAGGAGCTCCCAACGCAACCGGGCTACTCAGCGGGATGGCCAAGAACGCTCAGTGTGAAGCGATCTACGTATGACCTGCAGAACGGGTGCGCCCTTCTGCTAAGATCGCAGGAAAATCAGCCAGGATAGAGACTTGGCCGCAAAAAATCCCCGCCGTGCACTTGCCTCATGCTGTGTCGCGCATACCGTCCATGACGGCCTCTCCGACGTCACATACGTGCTGCTGCCGCTGCTCGCGCAGACTTTCGGATTGTCTCTCGCGCAAGTCGGCGTGATTCGCGCAGCGCATCGCGCCGCTATGGCTGCGTTCCAGATCCCAGCCGGCCTTTTTGCCGAGCGTTTCGGGGAACGCAATCTGCTCGCGCTTGGCACGCTGATCGCCGGTCTTGCGTTCGTGGCGCTGGGATATGCAAACGGCTTCTGGATGATTATCGGCACGCTGTTCCTGGCGGGCTTCGGATCGGCAGTACAGCACCCGCTTTCTTCGACCATCATCTCGCACGCCTATCCCGATGAAGGACGTCGTGCAGCGCTCGGCACATACAATTTTTTCGGCGACGTGGGTAAATTCGCATTCGGAGGCGCCGTTAGTCTTTGCCTGCTGGCAGGGATCTCGTGGCAGCTCCCGGTGATCGGCTTCGGCGCAATCGGCATCGTGACGGCTGCCATCATCTTCTTTTACGTTTCGAGTTCACGTGTCGCTCATACGACGACCGGAGCCGGTGCAGTAGTACACGGTGCGATTCGGGGGTGGGGCATACGCAATCCCCAGGGCTTTACGGCGTTGTGCCTGATCGAAATCCTCGATTCGAGCACGCGCACGGGATTCCTCACATTCATTGCTTTCCTGCTGATCGACAAAGGCATACCCGAAGGCTGGGCCGCGCTCGCAGTACCGCTCATACTTACGGGCGGAATGGCGGGCAAGCTCGCGTGCGGATTCCTTGCCGAGCGAGTCGGCATCATTCGCACCATAGTCATCACCGAAGTCGCGACCGGGCTTGGCATCCTTTCGACGCTCGCGTTGCCAGGTATAGGGACCCTGATCCTGCTGCCGCTGCTCGGCGTGGGGCTGCAAGGGACCTCGTCGGTCCTCTACGCGACCATCGGTGATCTGGTCGATAGAGACCGACTGCCGCGTGCGTTCGGGCTTTTCTACACCCTGGGCTCGCTGTGCGGAATCGCTGCGCCGCTGGGATACGGGCTTGTGGGAGACGTCGCCGGAGTTCAGACAGCCATTGCAGCGGTCGGTATCGCTGTACTCATAACGCTACCGCTCGCAGCGATGCTCAGGCCCGCAATCGCCACGACCAAGCCGGTCAGCGTGTAAGCTACGGTTTCATCTCGCTTTGGCGTCCCCGCCCGACCACGGGCCGCCAGTGCTTACGGAGGACTCCATGTCCAAACAACGCATCAGTTATCTGCCCCTCGAGAAAATGGATAGTGCAATGCGCGCGGAAATGGAGCGCTGCGCTCGCGAAGGGACACCGCGCCCGGAGAGTTCCGCCGTGCGCGCGCATGTGCCCGGCGCTTTCTGGTCCTTTGCGAATTCATGGCGCGATATCTTTCACACGGGCATCTGCGATCACGCCATAAAGGAGCTTTGCCGCCTCTACGTCTCCCGCTCCGTTAAATGCGAGTTTTGCGGAAATCAGCGATCGACCAAGGCTTTCAACCAGAACCTCGACGAAGCACAGACTGACGATCTCATCAATTTCGAGAAGTCGCCCAAGTACACCGACAAGCAGAAATCCGCCCTAGCCTACGCTGAAGCGATCACATGGCGACTCGAAACCGACGATGCGTTTTGGGATCGCCTGCACGGGCATTACACTGAACCCGAGCTGGTCGAGCTCGGCTGCTTCATCGCCCTCACGATGGGACAGCAAAGCTGGCTGAGGTTGCTCAACATCGAGCACCACCAGGTCATGACGGGAACGGCGGCGTCGATGGCGCCGGGCTTCGAGAGCGCTGAAGCGCTCGCTCAAACCAAGGCATCGCCGGAGTACTGGGCCAAACAGGAGGCCCGACCGAAAAAAAATGCGGCGTGAGCCGCACTTTCCGAACCGAGGCTATTGCGTGTCTAACAGGCCGTTCACGCGTCCGGGCGCTGACGACAGTGACCTCTCTAGCGCTTGGCCGTCCTAGCGCTCAAGCCAAGGTGACGTCGTTCTGATTCGCACCGCTCAAGCTGCGATCGGTTCCCGCTTACCCGCCTTCGCTCCCGTTATGCGCGACGAGCGGACGTACACGTAACCGTCGAACAGGCGCCGCTGTGTCCTGAAGAAAGCGCCCTGCTCGGCGTGCCATTCGGCGCCGTTTTTGCGAACGGTCGCAGCCACAGTGAGTACACCCGAGGGCATTGCGATTCTGATCGCAGCATCGGGGTCGCTCGACTTGCGTGTGACCGCGTTCACCACGCTTCCCTCAAGACGAGCGGCAACGGCCATGCAGAGCGACGCGGTGAGTGGCAATGCCCGATGGGGCTGGCCATTCGAGATCATGCGGCCGGTCAGGTCGACGCTGTTGGCGCCGATCGTTTCACCGGTCAGTGTGAATGCGTCCTGCGGCTCTGACACGAACCCGATGAATGGAACGACGCGCTTTGCTTTCGCCTCTTCAGCTGTCGCTGCAATTCCCATGGCAACCGAAGCGGCGATGCGTATGGCTTGAAGACGCTCGAGGAGCGCGGTGTTCGAATCGAGTGCCTCAGGCATTTCCGTGCCGGTAATGCCCAGCGCATCTGCGCGGACGAAGCAGCATGCGTTGGCCGCATCAACCATCGAGACATTGAACTGACCATGCCCGGGCACGTCGAGCAATTGGGCCACCCTCCCCGTCGGCAGGAGTTTGCCTGTAGTTGCACCGCCGGGCTCGCGAAACTCGAGCCGCACCGGAGCACCGGTTCCGGATACGCCCGGGATCGCCAGGTCTCCATCGACTGCAGCGAGTGCTTCGTCCAGTGAGAAACGCGACCAGATGATCTTGCGGGTGTTGGTGTTATGCACTCGCACGAGCGCATCTTTTCCGCTCGCTTTCACCAGCCCCTCGTCGATTGCGTATGGGCCCATCGCCGACGACATGTTACCGCAGTAGCCGCTGTAATCGACTTTCGCTTCTTTGACCGATACCAGCGCAATCGTGTAATCGATATAGGCATCGGCTCGAGTCGAAGGACTCACGATGCAGACCTTCGACAGCGACGAGATGCCGCCGCCCATGCCGTCGAGCTGACGTCCATACGGGTCGGGACTGCCGATCGCAGCAAGAAAGACTTCGTCCCATAGCGCCCTATCGCGCGGCAAATCGTTTGCATTGAACACGATCGCGTTGCTCGTGCCGCCGCGCATGAAAACCGCAGGTATCTTGATCTGTT
>JAQGNH010000376.1 GCA_028291945.1 Betaproteobacteria bacterium | reverse complement strand
AGGCTGAGGTAGTCGATGAATCGCTCCGGTTTGACGCCGAATTTCTTTTCGACTCCGGCTACATCGAGCGTTTCGTTCGACATCGTGTTGACCAGCGTCACCGCGGGACTCACGAGTTGCGCCATGTCCTTGTCACCTGTCGAGATAATGACGCGCATGCCGGAGCGCTCGGCTTGCTTCGTGAGCGTGCCGATCACGTCGTCTGCTTCGACACCATCGATGACCAGCAGCGGCCACCCCATAGCGACGATCGTTTCGATGAGCGCCTCGACCTGCGAGCTCAAATCACCGGGCATCGCTTCGCGTGTCGCCTTGTACTCGGGATAAATGTCGTCGCGAAAGGTCTTGCCTTTTGCGTCCAAAACCACGGCGCTATAATCCGCGCGCGTGTCCTTGTGCAAACGGCGCAGCATGTTGATCACGCCGTAGACCGCGCCGGTCGGCTCACCTTTCGAGTTGCGCAGATCCGGTAGCGCGTGAAAAGCACGATAGAGATAGGACGAGCCGTCGACCAGCAGCAGAGTTTTCATTCAAAGGCAGTGGAAGTGATGTGTGAAGGAGTGAATGAGTAGGCAGCCCTCTCGCCCGCTAAGATGGCCGGACGTCAGGCCACCTTTCACACGGTCACTCGTTTCACGCGCTCACTGAGGTTCAGATGATCCCAAAAGACAAGTTCCCGCACCCGCTTGCGCCAGAGTTGAGCGAGAAATCATGGACCGCGCGCGAATCCTGGCGGGTGCTCGGCATTATGGCAGAATTCGTACAGGCCACCGACAAGCTCGCGGCTATACGGCCCGCAGTGAGCTTTTTCGGCAGCGCGCGAACGTTGCCGGGCCATCCCTTTTACGCTCTGGCCGAACACACGGCCAGACTGCTGTCCGATGCGGGCTTCAGCGTCATCTCGGGCGGTGGTCCCGGCATCATGGAGGCTGCGAACAAGGGCGCGTATGAAGGCAAGTCGCCGAGCGTGGGTTTGAACATCCAGCTTCCCCACGAGCAGCAGTCCAATCTTTATCAGGACGTGAGTCAGAACTTTCACTACTTCTTTGCGCGCAAGGTCATGTTCGTGAAGTTCGCGACGGCCTATGTCGTGCTCCCGGGCGGGTTCGGCACACTGGACGAAGTGATGGAGGCGCTCACGCTCGTGCAAACAGGGAAAACGCGCAAGATGCCAATCATTCTGGTGCATGAGCCGTTTTGGCGCGGCATGATCGACTGGTTTCGCACGACCCTGGTCGCCGAAGGCATGATCTCCCCTGAAGACATGAACCTCATCCAGCTGATCGACGAACCCCAGGGCGTAGTCGATGCGATCTTCGACTACTACGAAAAACGCGGATTCCAGCCGTCGCAGGCCGAGCAGGAGATCCTTTTGAATCTGTGACCCTTGCAGATTCAGTGAATGGACCGCCAGCCGCGCGGCGTCACGCCCTTGAAGAAAACAATGAAGGTGCGCTGCCGAAGGCATTCGCCGAGACCTTCTTCCCTTTGAGCTACTTGAACGAACATAGCCTGTGGTGTGCTCATCGTTGCCAACGCTTACGCGGTACCACTCACACGTCATGCCTAGAGGCATGCTTCCTGCTTTGAGATCGAGTGCGAAAGCCGGATAATAGCGACGGTATAAGGAAATCGACATGCGCATTCTGATCGCAACAATTCTGCTTGGCCTCAGCCTTCCGGCACTCGCACAGTCTCCGGCGGATCGTAAGCTGCCGACCGATGCACCCTCGCAGCGCAAGCCGACTCCTGCTACGGCAGGAGGGCTTCCCCCGCTTCAGCCGATCCCCGAACCGCCGCCCCCACCGCCGGGCCTGGAGCTGGATCCTTCGCTCGAGCCCCAGGTGACGATTCAGCGGCGCGGCACCGAGACAGTGGAGGAGTTTCGCTTGAACGGGCGGCTTTACATGGTCAAAGTGACGCCATCCCACGGCAAATCCTATTACCTCATCGATAACGTTGGGCGCGGCGAATTTGCCCGATATGACAGCTACGACACGGGTACGCGGCCCCCAATGTGGGTCATCCATCAGTGGTGATTCTCTGAGGCAAAAGCCGTAATTTTCGTCCTGGTGCATCGGCTGCGGACGTTCCACCAGCGACTGGCACGCCCGTGACGAGTCAATTCCGAAACGGCTCGCGCGGTTCGCACGCGAGATAGGAATGTCCGTCTACACGACCGTCACGACCGAACAGCTGCGGGTCTGGCTTACGCAGCACAACGTCGGCACTCTCGTCGACCTACGCGGCATTTCCGCCGGCATCGAAAACACCAATTACTTCGTCACGACGACTGCCGGACGCTACGTGCTCACGCTGTTCGAGAAACTCACGGCCGAAGAGCTTCCGTTTTATCTTAATCTGATGGCCTATCTGGCCGACCACGGCATACCGAGCGCGCGTCCGGTGCCCGACCTCGAAGGCAGTCTCCTGGGGAAGCTCAACGGCAAGCCCGCTGCTTTGATTTCGTTTCTGCCAGGAACTGACATCGATCAGCCGAGCATTGCGCAATGCTCAGCAGTCGGGACGATGCTTGCGCGGGTACACCTCGCAGGCATGTCATACCCGGCAATCATGGAGAACCCTCGTGGCGTAAAATGGTGGCAAGCGATGTTGCCTGAAATAACTCCTTTCCTTCCGAAGAACGATGCCGCGCTGGTGAAATCCGAAGTGGAGTTCCAGGCGCGTCAGCGCTTCTCGGCTTTGCCGCGCGGTGCCATACACGCAGATCTGTTCCGCGATAACGTGCTTTTCGAAGGTCGGCGCATTTCGGGAATCATCGACTTCTACTTCGCGTGCACCGATACACTGCTGTACGACGTCGCCATCTGCGTGAACGACTGGTGTGTGCGCGCCGATGGAGAGCTCGATGCCGGCCTCACCACTGGATTGCTTGCGGCTTATCGAACGACGCGCGCATTCATCTCGGAAGAAGCGCAAGCATGGCCCGTCTTGCTGCGCGCAGCCGCGTTGAGATTCTGGATCTCGCGACTCTATGATTTCCACTTGCCGCGTCCGGGCGAGCTGACTCACGCGAAGGACCCTCGGCACTTCCAGCGCATACTCGAGCGGCACATGAAGCGCCCGCAGACATTAGCACACGGCTCTGCCTAGCCGACTATAATCGCGCAATGATGGGCGTCCCGCTCATCGTTTACTCTCCGAGACTCATGCAGCCCCGTAGCGTCGCCGCAAGCCACGGCTGGACCTGGATCACACAAGGCTTCGCGCTTTTT
>JAQGNH010000469.1 GCA_028291945.1 Betaproteobacteria bacterium | reverse complement strand
GCGACACGGAAAGCTTGTCGCCTAGGATGCGCGCCACGAGATCGCTCGGACCACCCGTGGGGGACGGCACGATCATGCGGATGTTCTTGGTCGGGTAGGCCGATTGGGCCTGTGCGGCGAGTGATGAGACGGTGATTGCAAACAACGCGATCGCGATCAGCATGTGATGCATCGACTCCTCCGTTTTGTTACGGGTTTCTTTGGTTCGCTATCACCCACACAGGTGAGTTCAGACTAAGGATAAGCCTGCCACGGTCATTTTGCGTTGTCCGTTTGATTTGAAGATCGACCTTGCCCAGATGGACGCGCCACGCAGGAGGAAAGTGCCGTGGGCTGCGACATATGGAATTTGTGGGCTGTAAAACCAGGATGAATTCCGTTCTTATAGTACAGATAGAAATGGAAGCGCTAGGAGTCGCCTTCACGTGAGTAGTGAAAATACGGGAAACGTCGCGCTCGATTCACCGGCAACGTTCATGTCTCGATAGTCAGCGGCGCGATAAGCTGAATTTCCCTTGTTTACAGTCGCGACAATACCTACCCAAGTTCTCAGGTGCGTTCGTACCGCCATCGGCCACAGGGACTACGTAGTCGACCTTGGAGCCCGACTTTTTATTTCGCGCGGCCACGCATCAGCAGCGATCCTTATCTCGCATGATTACCTGGACGCGTAAATCCTAAAGCGTCGGCTTGTCACAGCGTGTTGAGGGGTTACGTTGTGTTTAGGCGGCGCTGCTGGCGCTCGTCCGTTGCAATACAGGTTAGCCGAGCAGCTTGTCATATTCAGCATGAGAACCGATCCAGAACCAACGAGTCCGTCGGGCGCTTCTATAGCGAGTGCTCGGTAACCTGAGCCGACGCGCGCTGACCAAAAACGTCCGACTTTCTTGAGACGAACAGAAGGATACTGCGGATTATGCTTAAGATGCTGATACGCCTGATCTGCGACTTTCTGAATTTCTTCAGGCAATGCCCGATAACAGTTCCAGAAATCGGGAGTGGCGTGGTGATTCAAAGAGGCGTGGATTTGCCCGAAGCGTGGTCGCGGAGCGCCTTCTCACCAAGCGCGTCGAGCTTGCCGGCTGCGACATCGCGTTCAAGCTGGCTGTCCCAGTTTTCCCAATCGAACTCCAAGAACCATGCGCGAAATTGTGCGAGCTCTTCCTTTGAGAGGTTTTGGATCTGCTGCTCAAGCTGTTCTACCTTTCCCATGCGTAAAGTGTAGCACCCGACGTTACTGCCGGCTAACGCGGTGTTGAGCAGTGCCTGTCAGCGCGCGATAGCAGCACTGACATCGCGTCCGCTCGAAGTCGAGGAGGTTTCATATAGTTGACGACGAATTTGGCGCGTTCGAATAATTCGTGGAAGGTGATGATCGGGGAGTGGCCGCATTGTGTCTGAACAATTCGAACGAGCTATAGCGTTCCTGATTAACGCCATCGTCGGCGACGAACTCGCGAACGCTTCCCATGACCAAGAATGACTTGGGCGCGTAGTTATACGATATTTAATACGGCGCCATGTCTGGTCAGACGCACATACATACATGCGGAATCGGATCTCGAGGGCGTTGCTCACTCCATGCGCGCGCCCGATCTCTTGATGACCCTCGCCCACTTCGGAATTTCGCTCGCTACGTAAGCGGCGAACGCCTCCGGCGTGCTGCCAACAGCTTCGTTACCGTCGTTGGCAAGCCGCGCCTTGACGTCCGGTGCGTTCAGGGCCTTGACGATCTCATCGTGTAGGCTCGCGATGATCGCCTTGGGCGTTTTCGCCGGCGCGAGTACCCCGTACCAGCTCGTCAGTTCAAAACCGGGCACTCCGGCTTCTGCGATGGTCGGCAGCTCCGGTGCGACCGGGGAGCGTTTGCCGCCGCTGACTGCAAGCGCCCTCACTTTTCCAGCTTTGATCTGGGGCAGCGTAAATGAAATGTTGCTGAACAACATCGCGACCTCGCCCGATATCAAAGCAATCAGGGCAGGACCTCCACCCTTGTACGGCACGTGCACGATGTCGATACCCGCCAGATCCTTCAGCAATTCGGCGCCGAGGTGCGTCGCATTGCCGTTGCCGCCCGACGCATAGTTCAACTGTCCGGGCCTTGCTTTCGCCAGAGCGATGAGCTCTTTTACGGACTTTGCCGGCACTCCGGGGTAGACGCCAAGTATGTAAGCCTGCGAGGTAACTTGCGTCACCGGTGCGAAGTCCTTCACCGTGTCGAACGGTAGCTTCGCGAAGAAGCTCGGATTGATGACGTGGCCGCTCGTGGCCATCAACAGCGTATAGCCGTCCGGCGCCGCTTTCGCGACCGCATCGGTTGGGCCTATGATGGTACCGCCTCCCCGGTTATCGATCACCACCGGCTCCCGATACACTTCGGCGAGTTTTTGGCCCAAAGCGCGTGCAACGATGTCCGAGCCGCCGCCGGGCGCGAACGGCACGATCATGCGGATCGGCTTGTTGGGATAAGCCGACTGGCCCTGTGCGGCGAGTGGCGACGCGACGATGACGACCGATGCGATTGCGGGCAGCATGTGATGCATCGATCCCCTCCGTTTTTTGCACGCCGTTCTACAGCCAGCGTGACCTCTGCGGGCTTCGGACGCAGGCCTTGTCTACGCCGATAGTGCTTGCTGCGCAGCACGCGCTCAGAGCAATGATCCGATTCACTCCGGCGTAATTCCGGCCGCCGCGGCGATTTTGCGGTACTTCTCGATCTCGGTCTTCTGGTGATCGGCCAGCGCCTCGGGGCTCGAGCCGACGACATCCGCCGCCACTTCGAACTGACGCTGCTTGTAATCCGGGGCCTGCACGATACGCACGACTTCGCTATAGAGCTTGCCCGCGATATCTTTCGGCGTCTTTGCTGGCAGCCATATCGCGAACCACTGCGCGATATCGAATCCGGGTGCGCCTGACTCGGCGACAGTCGGTATGTCCGGAACCGCATCGGAGCGCTTCGCCGACGTCACCGCGAGCGCGCGCAGCCGCCCGGCCTTCACGTGTGGGATCGATAGCGATGCGGTCGAGAACCCGATCGGCACATGACCGCCGATGTTGTCCATCACTGCTGGCGCGCCTCCTTTGTACGGGACGTGCGTCATGTCGATATGGAATGTCGTCTTAATCAGCTCGCCCGCAAAATGGTGCGGGCTTCCCGCCCCAATCGACGCATAGCTCAGTGCACGAGGCTTGGATCGCGCAAGCGCCACCAGTTCCTTTACCGATTTCACCGGCAACGAAGGGTGCGCCACCAGCACGAGCGGCGCGGTGCAGACGAGCGTTACCGGCTGAAGATCGCGCACCGGATCGTAGGGCATCTTC
>JAQGNH010000320.1 GCA_028291945.1 Betaproteobacteria bacterium | reverse complement strand
AGTAGTCCGATCCACGGTTCAATCATTCACGTCGGATCCGAAGTTTGGGAGCAAAGCGCATATCCAGTGTCGTCACTACTCGAAGCGCCTCCCTTATGTTGCGAGATGCCTGCAGCAAACCGCAACGTGGCTGCGCATGCGCTCGCGTGTTGCACATGGTACGCCAACAATCCGCAGCCCACATTCGATTTCCCGGAAACGGTTTGCGCGTGGCGTACAATCCGACTGCATGAAGCCGGCCATGAGACAGGAAACGGGTTGATGTGACTGCAATTCTCGTCGTCGCGGTAATCGCCGCGCTGTGGGTCCTTGCTTATCATCGTGCGGCGGCGCCGGTCTGGACGCTCGCGGCTGCCGCCGGTCTCGTGCTCATTACCTACCTGACTGTGTGGCCTGCATCGATGCTGGTTACGGTCTGGATTCTCTTCCTGCTCGGCGCGTTGCTTCTCAATCCGACTCCGGTTCGGCGCATCCTCGTCAGTCGCGCTCTTCTGAATGTGTTTCGGCGAATCCTGCCTGCGGTCTCGCAGACTGAACGTGAAGCGCTCGAAGCCGGTACGGTGTGGTGGGACGGGGATCTGTTCAGTGGACGTCCGGACTGGCGGAAGCTGCTGTCTTATCCGAAGCCCACGCTCAGCGCCGAAGAGCGTGCGTTTCTGGACGGGCCGGTCGAAACGTTATGCGGCATGCTCGACGACTGGGAGATTACCCACGAGCGGTGCGACTTGCCGCAGCACGTATGGCAGTTCATCAAGGAGCACGGCTTTCTCGGCATGATCATTCCGAAGCAGTACGCAGGGCTTGGCTTCTCCGCGCTCGCGCACTCGGCCGTGATCATGAAGCTGACAACACGCAGCGGCACGGCGGCGGTTTCGGTCATGGTGCCCAACTCGCTCGGTCCAGCGGAGCTTCTGCTTCATTACGGTACCCAGGAGCAGAAGGACTACTATCTTCCCCGCCTCGCGAAGGGCCTCGAGATGCCGTGCTTCGCATTGACGAGCCCGGAAGCGGGATCGGACGCGGGCAACATTCCCGATTTCGGTGTTGTCTGCCGCGGCGAGTGGCAGGGACGCACCGGCGTCCTCGGCATGCGGCTCACCTGGGAGAAGCGCTATATCACGCTGGGTCCGATTGCCACGCTGCTTGGCCTTGCTTTTCGATTGTACGATCCGGATCACCTGATTGGCCCCCGCGATGATCTTGGGATCACGCTCGCGCTGATTCCGACCAGAACGCCTGGAGTGCAGATCGGCAGACGCCATCTGCCCCTCAACGCCGTGTTCATGAATGGACCGAACTGGGGACGCGACGTCTTCGTGCCTATGGAGTATGTCATCGGTGGGGTCGATTACGTCGGTCAGGGGTGGAAGATGCTCATGAATTGCCTTGCCGCAGGCCGCTCGATATCGTTGCCTGCGAGCTCGGTGGGCATGGCGAAGCTATCCACCCGCGCGACTGGGGCCTACGGACGCGTGCGCCAGCAGTTCAACCTGCCGATCGGCCGCTTCGAAGGTGTTGAGGAAGCGCTGGCGCGCATCGCCGGCAATCTTTACATCATGGATGCGGCGCGCGTGATGACAGCCGGCGCGGTGGATCTCGGTGAGAAACCTTCCGTCGTCTCGGCCATCGTCAAGTATCACCTGACCGAGCGGGGACGGCAGGTGATCAACGATGCGATGGACGTGCACGGCGGCAAAGGCATTTGCCTGGGTCCGAGCAATTATCTGGGGCGCGCCTACCAGCAGACACCGATTGCCATTACGGTCGAAGGCGCGAATATTCTGACGCGCTCGATGATCATCTTCGGTCAGGGGGCGATACGCGGCCATCCCTTTGTTTTGCGCGAGATCAACGCGGTGGCGGAGCCGGACGCGAGCGCAGCATTGAAATCGTTCGACGCAGCATTTTTCGGCCATGTCGCTTTCGTCGTCTCGAACAAGGCGCGGGCATTCTGGATGGGACTCACGCGAGCGCGCTTTGTGGCCGCTCCGGGTGACGCGCAGACCTCCCGCTATTTCCAGCAACTGACGCGCCTTTCCAGCGCGTTCGCGTACGTCGCAGATGTGGCAATGTTCGTCCTCGGCGGATCGCTCAAACGGCGCGAGCGTCTGTCGGCGCGGCTGGGCGATATCCTCAGCGAGCTCTACCTGGCTTCGAGTGCGCTGAAGCGCTTCGAGGATGACGGCTGTCCCGCCGAAGATCTTCCGCTGCTTCACTGGTCTATGCAGGATGCGCTGTCGCGAACGGAGGGTGCGTTTTACGGCCTTTTCGAGAATCTTCCGGGCCGCTTCCTGCCGTGGGTGCTCCGGCTGATCGTGTTCCCCTGGGGACGCGAGTTTCGACCGCCGCGCGACCGTCTCGGCCATCAGGTGTGCGCGATCGCGTTGAACCCTGGCGCTGCGCGTGATCGCCTCACGGCCGGCATGTTCATTTCGACCGATGAAAACGATCCGATCGCGACGCTGGAAGCGGCGCTCGTCGCGGTCATCGCGGCGGAACCCATCGAGCAGAAAATCCGCACGGCACGCAAGACGAGCACGCTTGCTTCCGCTTCGCACGAGCACGATCTTGCGTCTGCTGTCGCGCAGGGCATCATCAGCAAAGGAGAACTGGAGCTCGTGCAGCATGCGCGCGCTCTTCGGCGCAAAGCGATCATGGTGGACGACTTTCCCAAGGATCTAGGGAAGACCGAGATTTATCAGACGACGCAGCCGGTATCGTTCGAAGGACTGAAAGTCCAGAACATCAACGCAAAGGAAGAAAGCAGGGGCGCCAAGCAGTCGTAAGCAAAACAGATGTGTGAGAGGAGGCATTGTGGCGAAAACGAATAACACCGACCACGTCATAGCTGTAGAAGCGGCTGTCACTCTCGACGGTATTTTCCGGGAGCGGGTCAAGCGGACTCCAGATCTCGTTGCGTATCGCTATTTCGACGAGAAGGATGCTGCGTGGCATGCGTACACGTGGGCTGAAATGAATGCCCATGTCGCACGCTGGCAGGCTGCACTCGCGCGGGATGATTTGCAGCCAGGGGACCGGGTCGCGATCATGCTGCGCAACTCGCCCGAGTGGGTTATGTGCGACATCGCTGCACTTGGCCTCGGTCTCGTCGTCGTGCCGCTCTACACCCAGGACCGGCCCGACAACGTTGCGTATATCGTGAACAACGCCGCGTGCAAAGTGTTGCTGTTCGAAAGCGAGGAGCAGTGGCGCGCCCTCGCTGAAGTGAGCGACCAGCTTACTGGCCTGACACGAATACTCGTGGTCAAACCTTTGATGAAGGCGTACGGGGAGTCACGGCTGCAGTCGATCGGCGATTGGCTGCCAGGTTCTGCCGATGAGACGAAACATCGCGGCACGCATGGCGGGACGCTTGCGACGATCGTTTATACATCGGGGACGACCGGCCGTCCCAAAGGCGTCATGCTGTCGCATCATAACGTCCTCAGTAACGCACACGCTTGCCTGTCCGTGATGGCGACGACGCACGACGATACCCTGCTTTCTTTCCTACCGCTGTCGCACACGTTCGAGCGCACGTGCGGCTACTACCTCGCGATGATGGCCGGCTCCTGTACCGCATACGCCCGCTCGGTCACGCAACTCGGTGAGGATCTGCAGACCATACGGCCGACAATCCTCGTGTCGGTGCCCCGCATTTATGAACGCGTGTGGGGCGCGATCCGAACCAAGCTCGAGGAAGGGCCGCCGTTCCGGAAGAAGCTCTTCCTGCGGGCCGTCGACGTCGGTTACGGCCGTTTCGAGCACGCGCAAGGGCGCGCGCCGTGGAAGCTTTCCTTTCTGCTCTGGCCGGTGCTGAACAAGCTGGTCGCGGCCAAGGTGCTGGCACGATTAGGCGGGCGCCTGCGCGCGGCGCTTTCCGGCGGCGCTGCACTCTCGCCAGAGATTTCTCGCGTGTTCATCGGATTGGGACTGCCCGTGCTGCAAGGCTATGGAATGACGGAGACCTCGCCCGTCGCCTGCGCCAATAGGCCGGATGACAACGTGCCCGCGAGCGTCGGCTGCGCGATTTCGGGTGTCGAAGTCAGATTGGGCGAGCACAATGCGCTGCTGATCCGGGGGCCTAACGTCATGCTCGGCTACTGGGAAAATCGCGAAGCGACGCGTCAGATCATGCTGCCGGACGGGTGGCTCAACTCGGGAGACACCGCCCGCATCGATGAGCGAGGGCACGTTTACATCACCGGCCGCCTGAAAGAGATCATCGTGATGTCGAACGGCGAAAAAATCGCTCCGCAGGACGTGGAGAGCGCCATCGTAAGCGACGCCCTGTTCGAGCAGGTCATATTGCTGGGGGAAGGGAAACCCTATCTGAGCGTGGTCGCCGTGCTGAACGCGGACCGCTGGAACAAGTTAGCTGCGCAGAGCGGGCTCCCTTCCGACGCATCGACGCTGCGCAGCAAAGAAGCGCACGATGCCGTATTGAAACGCATCGCTGCACAGCTGAAAATGTTCCCTGGGTACGCGCAGGTCCGCTGTGCTGTGCTGACGCTGGATCCGTGGACTGTCGACAATGGACTGCTGACGCCCACCATGAAATTGAAGCGTGCCAAGGTGATGGAAAGGTTCAACGCGGAGATCGATGGGATGTATGCGGGACACTGAAGGGCAATGATGAATGCGGAATGATGAATGATGAATGGAAAGACAAACCGCGTGCCTTAAGCGTTCTTCGCATTTAATGACCGCCAAATGACGCGCCGGTGTCACCTCTCAAGACAATGATGAATACAGTATGAACGTCGACGACTGAGGCTTGGTTCTTTCATTCATCATTCATCATTCCGCATTAAATATGAGTGACTCTCGTTCCACCACCACCCTGCCACTCGGCAAAGAGCCGACGATACGCGTCATCCCGATGCCGGCCGATGCAAATCACACGGGCGACATCTTCGGCGGCTGGATCATGGCGCAGGTCGATCTTGCGGGCGCCGTCCCGGCCATGCGCGTGGCGCAAGGCCGCGTCGCTACGGTCGCGGTGAACTCGTTTGTGTTCAAGCAGCCCGTGTTCGTCGGGGATATCGTCAGTTTTTATGCTGAAGTCGTTCGCGTCGGCC
>JAQGNH010000202.1 GCA_028291945.1 Betaproteobacteria bacterium | reverse complement strand
CACTCATAGAGGCGCCTGAAATCCTCATCATGCCCGGCGTGTACGATGGATATACCGCGAGGCTTGCGGAGCATTCGGGCTTCAAAGCCGCATCCATCTCGGGTGCAGGCGTTTCCGAAAGCCGCCTCGGCTGGGTCGACCGCGGCATCATGACTTTCGACGAGAACCTCGCGAACGCGCGGCGCCTCGCCGATTGCACCGAGAATCTTCTGTTGCGTGTGGATGCAGACACCGGGTACGGCAACGCAATGACGCTGCATTTCGTTGTTCGCGCGTTCGAGAAAGCAGGCATGGCAGCGCTTATGTTCGAGGATCAGGTCTGGCCCAAGCGTTGCGGACATATGGCAGGCAAGGCTTGCATTCCGGCCGAAGAGATGGTGCAGAAGGTGAAAGCCGCTGCCGATGCGCGGCGCGATCCGGATTTCGTGATCGTCTCGCGCACCGATGCAGCCGGACCGCACGGCGTCGACGAGGCGATTCGGCGCCTCAATCTTTACGCAGAGGCCGGCGCGGATGCGCTATATGCCGATGCACTCATGTCAAAGGAAGACATTGCCAAAGTCGCGAAGAACGTACCCAAGCCGCTCATCGTCAACATGGGTCTCGGCATGCGCTCGCGCAAGACGACGCCGCTCATGTCGCCGAAGCAGCTCCAGGACATCGGCGTTGCGGCCGTCGCGTATCCGAGGCTCCTCTCGACTGCTGCGCTGAAAGGCATGATGAATGCGATGGCGGTGTTCAAGGAAGAAGTCGTGCGGCACAACCGTGTTGTCGAGCGGGAGGACCTGCTCGCTTCGTTCGACGAGCTCAACGACCTCATGGGCATGCGGCAAGTCGATGACCTCGAGCGGCGCTTCGTCGGCGGGTGAAAACACGCTGCTACGCCGGCTTATCGCCAACGAGCGTCACACGGTGCATGACGCGCTTGTGCCCGTGGTAATCATTGATTGGATTGTGCTGGGCGCAGCGGTTATCCCAAAACGCAAGCGAACCGGGCTTCCACTGGAACCGGCAGGTGAACTCGGGCCGTACCTGATGCCTGAACAGATACTCGAGCAGCGGTGCGCTCTCTTCTTCCGTCCATCCCTTTAAATGACTTGTGTGGGCGACGTTGATGTAGAGCGCCTTACGCTGCGTCTCGGGATGCGTGCGCACGACCGGGTGCTCCCCCGTCAAAACCTTGAGCGCCGCGCCGCTCTCGCGAAGGCGATCTTCCCGCGTCTTCGAGACTTCGGCCTTGGTCGAGGTGCTCACGCCGTCGACGGCGTCGAGCATGCGCTTGAGCCCTTCCGACAGCGTCTCGTACGCAAGATACTGATTCGCGAACAGCGTGTCCCCACCGTAAGGCGGAGTCTCCACCGCGTATAGCATGCTCGCCATCGGTGGCTGCTCGAGATACGTGGTGTCCGAATGCCACACGCCTCCGAAGTTCACGCGCTCGTGCGCGAGCTTCACCACGGGTGTTACGAAGGGACACTCCGGTAGCCCTTTCAGCTGCGGATATTCCATCGGCTCGCCGAACGCACGAGCGAACGCGAGCAGCGCATGAGGCGTGAGCTGTTGGTCGTGCAGGAAAATCACGAGGTGCTCGAGCCACGCCTGCCGGATCTCTGCGATGATCTCGGCTTCGAGCGGACGCGCGGCGTCGACACCCCGTACCTCCGCGCCCAACGCACCCGCGATAGGCCGAACCTGAATGTGCCTGTAGCTGCGATGCTCGCGGCCTGCCATTCTGGGCTCCATTGAATGCATGGTAATTAGCGGCACCCGCGGTCATTGCGAAGAGCGGGCGCGACGGTATTGCTTCGCAGCGCTCGCAACACGTATCGCGCCGTTCGTTGCTCCATCAGTCGAGCTTCGCTCCCGATTCCTTGACGACCACGGCCCATTTTTCGATATCTCTCCTGAGCATCTGACTGAATGCCTCGGGTGTCGTGATGAAAGGCTCAGCTCCTTGCGCAGCGAAGGCGTCCGCGACGTCCTTGCTCCTGATCAATGCGGCGATGTCATTGTTCATCCGCTTCACGACCGCTGCAGGCGTGCGCGCGGGTGCAAGCAGGCCGAACCACGGATGGACATCGAAGCCCGGTATAGCGGCCTCGGCAATCGTCGGCAGATTAGGCAGCGTATTGGACCGTTTCGCACTCGTCACCGCGAGCGCGCGCACGCGACCCGCCTGCACGAAGCCCACGACCGAAGGCATGCTGGTGAACACAGTCTGAAGCGTTCCGCCGATGAGATCGGTCAGCGCAGGCGCTGCACCTTTGTACGGTACATGAACGAGGTTCACGCCCGCGCCTTTGCTGAACATGACACCGAGGAGGTGGTTCGCCGAGCCATTGCCGGCGGAGCCGTAATTTACTTTCCCCTCATTCGCTTTGGCGTAGGCAATGAATTCGGAAACGTTTTTCGCCGGCAGTGCCGGATTGATGGCCATGACGAACGGAACGTTGGCCAGTGTCGCGACAGTGGAGAAATCTTTGAGCGTGTCGAAAGGCAGGCTCTTGTACAAGCTTGCGTTGATCGCGTGTGTGCCATCGTAGGCGAGCAGCAGGTTGTAACCATCGGGCGCCGCTTTCGCAACGATATCGGTGCCGATCACGCCGCCAGCCCCGGGCCGATTGTCGATGACGACCTGCTGATGCCACCGCTCGGACAGTCTCCGTCCGATGATCCTCGCGAGAGCGTCCGATGCGCCGCCCGGCGCCTGCGGCACTACGATTCTGACGGGCCTCGCTGGAAACGCCTGTGCGCCTGCGATGCCGGCCGCGATGAGCGGAAGAAGAAAAGCGGCGGCGGCCCGCAGTTTCATCGTTTTCACGGAATCCCTTTCGTCCCTGCGGTCGGCTCATTGCGCACACCTGAAGTCGGATCACTGCCGCGCATACGTCCACCGCAAATTGGACGAGTCACTGCACCGATCATGTCACGGTCGGGCGCTTCGCTCAACCCGACTG
This sequence comes from Betaproteobacteria bacterium, assembly GCA_028291945.1. Lineage (GTDB taxonomy): Bacteria > Pseudomonadota > Gammaproteobacteria > Burkholderiales > SG8-41 > JAQGMV01. Next base: position 11,140 of record JAQGNH010000202.1, on the reverse strand, counting down.
CGCGGGCGGTGTCATAATCGTAAACAAAACCGGAGTGCGCGAATGGATGACAACGTGATCAGTGGCAGCTGCCTGTGCGGTTCCGTGAGGTTCGCCATCAGAGCGCCGTTTACGGGCTTTCGGTATTGCCACTGCAGCCGATGCCGCAAAGCCTCGGGCAGCGCACATGCCGCGAACCTCTTCGTTCCCCGCACGCAGTTCGAATGGCTCAAGGGTGAAGATTCGGTCAAGCGCTTCGACCTGCCGGATGCTCAACGCTTTTCGGTGTGGTTCTGCGGCGAGTGCGGCTGTCGCGTGCCGCATGAGATCAGGACCCGGGATGACGTTCTGGTTCCTGCAGGCTTGCTCGACGCCGATCCGCAATTGCGTCCGCAGAACAGCATTTTCTGGGCTTCGAAGGCGCCCTGGTATCTGGAGCCCCATCAGATGCAGCTCTTCAGTGAATATCCGCACTGAGGAGGAGTATGCGCACCGCACTTACGCGAGCGCGAAAGTAAGGAAGGATCGGATAGCCAGGACCAGGTTGTAGGCCATCAGGCTGATACTCGCCCACCGCTTACGCGACTAAGCTGTCCGCGTTGAGTCGGAGCAACGACGCAACGATACGGGCAGGATCAAAGTTATCGCGCGTAACTTCCTGAATTGCCCTCGGCACATGCGCACGCACCCATTCGGGCAAAGGGGGCTGTCATGAAATGCACTGCGCAATCGACATTTCTCTGCTTGGCACTCCTCCTGATATTGCCCTTCCGCGCAGGCGCTGCGACGCTGGATGGCGTCTACCAGATGAAGCGTTACTCGCCGGGCGCAACGGGCAGAATGGAAATCGCCACGTTCACGTTTCACAACGGCGAGGTCGTGCGTAACCCTGTTGGCTCAGCCGACAAACCAGACGCTCCGATTGAACGCTTGGCACACGCGAACGCCGTGGGAACCTATAAGCAACAGGCTGGAGAACTGACGCTTAATCTTGGCGGCAGAAACACCAAAGGCAAGCTTGAATGGGCGGCGGGCGGCTGTTTCCGCTGGGATACCGCATTATTTTGCCCGGTCGACGGGGTACTGGCCGGCAGCAGGACCAGCCGTTCGGTTTCGATGGCGCCGGCAACGGCACGGTGACGCGCCGCACGCGCCTGATCAGATTTCGATCATGTAGAACTCGCTCTTCGTCGCAGAGCAATCCGGACAGCTCCAGGTCTCGGGTACATCTTCCCAGCGCGTTCCCGGTGGTATGCCTTCTTCCGGCATTCCGGCTTCTTCGTCGTAAACGAACGCGCACAAGGCGCATTGCAAGGTCTTGAAGCCGACAGCGGGTGCGTGGGCTTGGTTTTCCGCCTCTCGCGAGCTGACCTTCGGGAAGTTCATGATGACGGCCTCGAGCCCCTGCGCGCCGGCTTGAATCTCGAACGCCGGCTCATCGCGCTTGGTGAACACGACAGTCGGCGCCAGTCTCTCCTTGTTTTCGTATATCAGACTGCCCTTGACGACCACCACGTATTGGCCGTCGCCGACAGAAGGATCCGGCGCCATAGTCCGCGCATTGGGCGCCATGGTGACGGTGCGCGTGAACAATCCCTGCTCGTCCTTGATCTCGGGAACGTCCTTCACGCTTACGTCTGCCGTCGGAGCCGGGAAACTGACTTTCGCCGTGACCTGCCACGGGTTGCGATCAGGTAGCTGCTTCAGTTTCTCCAGAGACCCCGGGAAGCGTTGCGCACCGGAATCGAAGTGCGAGCGCAGCACGATGAAACCCCATCCCGTGTCCTTGTCCGACTGCAAAGGGCCGTAGGGCGTGTAGGCGCGCGCGAAATGGACGTGGTAAGGCTCTACATGATGCCGGCCGAATTCGCCCGAACCTTCCATGATGATCTGGAACTGATCGACCTCGTGAAAATGGGCCGCGGAATAGCGTGACTCACCGCCCTCGTACCGATTGAGCGAGGCTGTCGGCGCATCGGGCGTATCTCGCGTGGCCCTGAAAAAAGTGGTGCTCAATGCGCCGGGAGCGCCGGGCGCCGTGCTGCCGCGCTGGTTGACCTTGTTCGCAGGTATTTCGGACATTGCGACGACTAAAGGCATGGGAGACTCCTTCGAAGTTACGGCCTACATCTGATCGCGTCGAGCAAGAGAGGCGTTAGTTTTTCTACTCTACACCGGAAAGCTCTGTCAAACAGGACGCTCGAATAAAACCTGATGCTCATAATCGCGCAACACTGGGATCACGCGCTCAACAAACTGAAGATCGCGATGGAACGGTGATAGAAGTTGAGAAGCCTATTGAGCCGCATCAGAAACCTCCTCCCGGCCACGGGAGTCCTCTAGCCGGACACGCCCTGCAGCTGCGATAGATCGCTGCGTGTTCCTTACGTGTCTGGCAAAAGGCCGAACTGCTTGAACAGCTTGCCCATTCTAATGTCGTCGGACTTCAATTTCACAGCACGCTGGTCCGGGTGTGTGTGATGGTAAGAATCTATTCTGCCTGGGTCGCATTCATGCATGAACCAAACAATTGCCAGCTGCTTGCAATGGAAGCGCAATTGCAGCCGCATTGACTGCGACCCGTCGATTCGCGGAAACTCGCGACGTGTCGCCAACTGTTCCAGCCATGTCTGCCGCGTCCCGCTCCCCATTGGAAGCCGCCCGGGCGCTCGCGCCGTTGATTCGGGCAAGCGCCGATGAAATCGATGCTGCCCGCGAGCTGCCGCGCCCGCTCTTCCATGCCATTGCCGACGCCGGCATGTTCCATATTGCGGTCCCACGCGCGATCGGCGGCAGCGAGATCGATTTTCCAATGTACGTGCAGGTCATCGAGGAAATCGGGAAAGCCGACGCCAGCACGGGCTGGGCGGTGAACCAGGGCGCGACCTTCGCGACCCTGTCGACCCGAATCGCGCCGGATGTCGCGCGCGCAGTATGGATCGACACACCGCGCAGCGTGGTGTCGAACAGCCCCGGTGCTACCGCTCGGGCGATTGTGGTGCCGGAAGGCTACCGCGTGACGGGTCGGCAGGGCTTCAGCACGGGTTGCCGGCACGCTTCCTGGATCGCGGTGCACGCCCAAGTCATCGAGAATGGCGAGGTGAGGCTGAAGGACGGACAACCTGAAGCGCGCTACCTCCTCGTACCGGTCGCGCAGGTCGAGCTTCTCGACACCTGGAATACGCGCGGCATGCGCGGCACGGGGACTCATCACTTCGAGGTCAAGGATGTCTTCGTGCCGGCGGAGCGCACCTTTCTCGCCAAGGGCGCGCCGCAGGTGTACGGTGGCGGTGGTGCGCGCTACAAGATTCCGATCGGGCTGTCATTCGCGGCCGGCGATGGGGCCGTGGCTCTGGGACTTGCGCGAAGCTGCCTCAATGAATTCCTCGAGATCGCCGGCTCGAAGAAGCCGCATCGAACGGTAGGCCTGCTGCGCGAGCAGGCGATGACTCAGTTCACCGTCGGTCAGGCCGAAGCCGCGTTGCGCTCCGGGCGCGCTTTTCTCATGGAGGCGGTCGGCGATATCTGGAACGAGGCTATCTCCCCAGGAGCGCTGAGCCTTGAGCGGCGCGCGGCGCTGCGCCTGGCATCGACGCATGCGATACGACTGGCCGCCCAGGTCGTCGAGAGCATCTACAGCGCGTCCGGCGCAACCGCCATCTTTCAGGGCAACCTGATCCAGCGCCACTTCCAGGACATCCACGTAATCACCCAGCACTTGCAAGGCCGACTCGCCCATTACGAGCTTGTCGGCCAGTACGGGCTGGGGATGCCGATCGACGAGTCGCGCTTCTAAGCTAAATGGCTGCAGGCGGTCAACCGCGCGCGCAACCGGAATGGAGGATGGGACGATGGAATTCGGCATCTTCAATCTGATGGGGTCGCGCGAAGCAGAGAAGCCTGCGGCGCAGGTGTTCGGCGAAGTCGCCGAGCAGACGAAGCTCGCCGACGAGTTGGGCTACACGATCGCGTGGTTCGCCGAGCATCATTTCTCGAATTATTGTCTGTGTGCGTCGCCATTGATGATGATCGCGCATTGCGCTTCGATCACCAAAAAGATCCGGCTCGGCACCGCGGTCGTGGTGTTGCCGTTGTACAACCCGGCCCGGCTCGCCGCCGAAATCGCGACCGCCGACGCGTTGTCGAATGGGCGCCTGATGCTTGGCATCGGCGCCGGTTATCAGCCGTACGAATTCGAGCGCTTCGGCGTCGACATCGCGCAGAATTTCGCAATGACCGACGAGCTCTGCGACATCCTCGATCTCGCCTTCAGCCGTGATTTCTTCAGCTATCACGGCAAGCACTATCAGATCCCGGAGACTCACATTCCGGTACGCACGGTGCAAAAACCGCTGCCGATCTACGTCGCCGGCCACACCCAGGCGATGTTCCGCGCCGCCGCGCGGCACGGCTATCGGGTGCTGACATCGGGACGGCTCGGCGGTGCCAAATTGCTGACCGAGCAGTATGCGGACATCGCCGCCGCGTTTGCCGCCGAGGATGTGCCCTTGTCGCGCGCGCACATCACCCTCAACCGCTTCGCTCACATCACCGAGAGCCGCGAGGATGGGATGCGCTTTGCCGAGAACGCGCGCTATCAGTCGCGGCTCGCGTCAAGCCTCAGGCGCCGCAAGGAGGTCATGCAAGGCACTGTACTCGTCGATGTGCCGTTCCCCGACGAGCCGCCGCTCGAAACCATCTATGACGATCTGCTGATCGGCGATGTCGAGACGGTCGCGGAAAAGCTCGTCAGCGAGATTCGCGCGAGCAAGCCCGTGCATGTGTGCTTTTCGTTCAAGGTCGGCGACACGCCGCACAAGGCGGCGATGCGTTCGATGGAACTCATGATGGGCGAGGTCAAGCCCAAGGTCGAAAAGGCTCTTGGGCTGTAGGGCCGGCTCAAGAGCAGTCATCAAGGAGATTCAGCGATGAAAACAGAAGACGCGAAAAAACTGAACCGCCGCACGTTCCTCAAGATCGTTGCCGCTGCTGGCGCAAGCTGTGGCTTGAGCAGTGCGCCATTCGTGTCACACGCTGCGAGCGATCCGGAACGAAAACTCAAGATAGGCGTGGTGGGTTCGGGCAGGATTGGTGGAACGCTCGGGGGACTATGGGTGAAGGCGGGTCACGAGGTCATGTTCTCCTCGCGCGACCTCGAGCACGATAAGGCGCTCGCGGCAGGCCTCGGCGCCGCTGCCCGAGCCGGCACGCCGCGCGACGCCGCCGCATTCGGCGATGTGGTGCTCGTAGCGGTGCCTTACAGTGCCCTTCCGCAGCTCGGCAAGGATCTGGCCGACCTGATCAAAGGGAAAGTGGTGATCGACACGTCTAACCCAATCGTCGCGCGCGACGGCGACATTGCAACATGGGCGCGGCAGAAAGGTGCGGGTCTAGCGTCGGCGGAGCTGCTTCCCGGGGCGCACATCGTGCGTGCCTTCAATGCCGTGGGTGCCGCGAGACTGCCCACGATTGCGCAGAGCCAGGGCGAACGTATAGGAATGCCGATCGCGAGTGACGATGCGAATGCGGTCGCGATGGCGTCCCGCCTCATTCGGGAGGTCGGGTTCGAGCCGGTGCTGATCGGCCCGCTCGCGATGGGCAAGCATTTGATCCCGGGGACACCGCTTGCCGGTGAGCGCACGCCTGAGCAGATCCGGAAGGTCGTTCCGACTCTGAGCTGACGAATTCAGGAGACCGTCTTGAACAAACCTCTCACGCATGCAGTCACCGATCCCACACGCATGCCGTACCAGAAGCCACAGCCGCAATACATGCGCCCCGACATGGTCATTCGCGACGGGATGGGCCAGAACGATCCGAGGCTGTGGGTGCCGCTGTCGCAGCACGTCGCTGTACGTCCGCTGCAGTTCAATGTCACGGTGGGCCAGTACACGCACGTCATGCGGGTCACCAAGGCGGGCATGATTGCGCGCCACCGCCACTCGGGTGCCGTACACGCGTGGGTGTTCAAGGGCCGCTGGCTGTATCTCGAGCACGACTGGGTCGCCGAAGAAGGCAGTTACATCTTCGAGCCGCCGGGCGAGACGCACACGTTGGTGGTGCCGGAGGGCTGTACCGAAATGGTCACGCTGTTCCAGGTGAACGGCAGCCTGATGTACGTCGATCCGCAGGGCGTCTCGACCGGATATGACGACGTGTTCACGCGCCTCGAGAAGGCCCGCGCGCATTACGCCGCAGCGGGTCTGGGCGAAGACTATGTCGAGCAGTTCATACGCTAGGTTTATACCGTTCGCCGTGAGCGCGTTGCGCGAGGCGGTTGCCGCATAAACGGAAGCACGGAGCATGACATGGTAGACATCAGGGCCTTCCCCTATCTGTGCTTCGTCAGGTTCGATCTGGTGGAGAAGGAGTTCGATCGCCCGTTCAACATTCATTACGACGACCACATTCAAGAGCTCGCGGATCGGGCGGGCTACTCAACCGCGTGGCGCACGCAAGAGTTTCGCGGCGGCCCGTTCCACGACAGCGAAGGCGTCATGGAACAGGAATACCAGCAGATCTACGCCATCGACGATCCAGGATTGTTCAAGTCCTTCCCGCAAGAACCCGCGCCCCCGGTGACCGAAAAGGAACCCTGGCGCCGCGATATTCGCAATTGGGGCCGCGTGTTTTACCGGGTGCTGAGCCTGATGGAAAAAGATCCGCGCGCCGGCCGCTACTGGGCGCGTTGCGAAAGCAACTACCGCGGTACTGCGGCGGAAGAAACCCAATTCCAGTCAAAGGGCGCGCAGCACATAAAGCACGTGCTTGAACTGCCCGGCGTTCACCGCGCGTGGCAACTGCAGCATGAGCCGCACTCTGCTCAGATCGGACCCGACCCGATCGGCAAATACATGACTCTGTACGAGGTCGATGCACCTGAGAATATTTTCGACCCTAGCCTCGGCCAAGACCGGATACCGCTGAAGGCCGGACAGGAATTCGCCGGCCGGCATTTTGCGCGGCTGTTGCTGAAGGCCGAGCCGCGGCGCTGAGCGTTGCTCGAGCGCCACACCAACTAAACAATGCTCAGGATATGAACAGCGCGATCTTGAACACATCCGTTTTTCGTATTGAGAGTTCCGGGTGAGCATGCAACTTAACGCAATGTTTCCGACGCGGGATATCGGCAACGATCCAGCCAAAATCCGCGAATGGGCGCAGGCAGCAGAGGATCTCGGCTACGCTTATATCGAAGTGCCCGATCACGTGTTCGGGGCGACCGCAAGAGAGGGCTGGACTCCGCTTTACAACGAAACAGATCCCTTCCACGAAACCTTCGTGATGCTCGGCTTCCTTGCCGCGGTCACCAAAAAGATTCGGTTGTCGAGCGGCATCCTGATCGCACCGCAGCGGCAAACCGGGCTCATCGCGAAGCAGGCGGCCGAAGTCGATCTTCTGAGCGGTGGTCGCTTGAGGCTCGGCATCGGCGTAGGCTGGAACCCTGTCGAGTACGAAGCCCTCGGCGCCGATTGGAAAACCCGAGGCGCACGGCAGGCGGAGCAGATCGAGGTGTTACGTCGTCTGTGGTCGGGGGAGTCCGTCGACTATAACGGGCGCTTTCACAATCTGAAGGGGGTCAACATCGTGCCGCCACCCGTACAGCGGCCCATTCCGATTTGGGTCGGTGGCTCGTCGGATGCCGTTGTGAAGCGAGCAGCACGACTCGCCGATGGCTGGATGCCGATCATCGCGCCGGATGCGCAGGCCGAGCAGAAGCTCGCGATGTTGCGCGAGGAATTCCGCAATCATGGCCGCGACCCAGCGAAGTTCGGCGTCGAGGGCTGGCTGCGCATGCATGACGCAGACCCTCAACGGTGGGCAGAAGCGGCGGATGGCTGGCGTCGACTCGGCGCCGACTTCGTGATGCTCTATCCCATGTTTCGCATGCCGAAGCTTGACGATCAGATCGAAACCCTGCGCCGATTCAGCGAAGTGGCGAACGGATAGTAGATAATGTGACAAAAGCTTCGCCTATGCTGTTCACCGATACGGCAAGGCATAACCTGGGAGGAATCATGCGCCACTACTCGATCGTTTCGGCAATCTGCAGCGTCCTGTTAATCGGCACCCAAGCTCACGCACAACAGCCCCCGACACCCCCGACACCTCCAGCGTTCTCGTATGGCACACCCATCACGCTCGAACAGGCGAGGAAAGTCGCTGCGGCCGGGGAGGCCGCGGCAAAGAAGAGAAACATGAATATGGTCATCGCCGTTGTCGAGCCCAGCGGCGCCCTGGTTTATTTCCTGAGGATGGACGGCGCACAATACGCTTCGGTCACGATCGCGCAGGAGAAAGCCGTGTCGGCCGCCGTGTTCGGCCGCACGACCCGGGTGTTCCGTGAGCGGGTCGCGAAAGGCGATCTGTCGCCGATGGCGTTAAAGGGTGCGGTGGCCTCCGATGGCGGCGTTCCGATCGTTGTCGACGGCAAGACGATCGGCGCGATCGGCTCATCCGGCGGCGCGGACCACGACGTCTCACAAGCCGGCGCCGACGCACTTAAATAGACTTACAGCCCCACAGTTGAGTAACGCAAGCGGGGCGGGCAGCCATGGCCGAAGCGGAGTTCGACTACATCATCGTGGGCGCCGGCTCTGCCGGCTGCGTGCTGGCCAATCGACTGTCCGCATCGGGGCGCCACCGCGTGCTCTTGCTGGAAGCCGGCGAAGACGACCGCTGGATGTGGATCAGAATCCCCGCGGGCATCGCCCATATCCTCACCGGCGACCGTGCGATCTGGCGCTTCCAGACCGAGCCTGACGAGAAAGTCGGCGGCCGCAGCATCTTCTGGCCACGCGGTCGCGCGCTCGGCGGCTCCAGCGCGGTGAACGGCATGATCTGGGTGCGCGGCGATCCCCTCGAATACGACCACTGGGAAAGCCTCGGCAATCGCGGCTGGGACTTGAACGGGGTGCTGCCCTATCTCAAGCGCATGGAGCAGTACGAACCTGGTGATCCCGAGTTTCGCGGCAAAGACGGGCCGATGTTCATCACGCGTTACAAAGATCGCGATCCGCTGTCGGAAGGCTTCATTGCCGCGTCCCAACAGGCGGGAGTCCCTGGGACGAACGATTACAACGGACCGCGATTCGAGGGCGTCGGGTATCTGCAGCACAACACTCGGCGCGGGCGCCGCCGCCACGCGGCGGATGCTTATCTCCATCCCGCCATGAAGCGCGCGAATCTCACCATCGAGAGCGGTGCGCTCGCGCAGCGCGTCGTTCTCGAGCGGCGCAGAGCGGTCGGACTGGTCTACCGCAAGGGCACCGAGGAGCGGACCGTGCGGGCGCGGCGCGAAGTGCTCCTCGCCGCGGGTGCGATCCAGTCGCCACAACTACTCGAGCTCTCCGGAATCGGACAACGCGAAGTGTTGCAGCGCACAGGCGTCGATGTCGTTCACGAGCTGCGGGGGGTGGGAGAGAACCTGCGCGACCACCTCCACGTGCGGATCTCGTTCGAGACCAGGCTGCCGGTCACCTTGAATACGATTCTGCGCAATCCGCTCCTCCAGGCCAGGATGGGGGCGCGCTGGCTCTTTCTCGGGCGCGGACTCATGGCCTGCTCGTCCGCAACCTCCATGGCGATCGCGCGCAGCCGCCCCGATCTCCGGCGGCCCGACATCAAGTTCCAGCTTCACCAATTGTCCATGGCGAGCAGCCACTACGCGGACAACCGCAAGGCGCGCAACATCGCGGACAAGATGGGGCTCGATCCGTTTCCCGGGTTCGGCATCGGCACCTATGTGCTGCGACCGGAATCGCAAGGCTCGGTGCACATCAAGCACCGCGACTCGTCCAAACCCCCGGAGATTCGCGCGAACTATCTCTCGCACGAGCACGACGTGAGTACCATGATTGCGGCGCTGCGCATGATCCGGAAGGTCGCCTCCCAGCCCGCGCTCGCTCAACACATCGTGCGCGAAACCCGCCCGGGACCGGACGCAGCCGACGACGATGCGCTGCTCGATCACGTCCGCAGGACCGGCCAGACCTCTTACCATCCCATCGGCACCTGCCGCATGGGGAACGACGCGCAGGCGGTGGTCGATGCGACCTTGCGCGTACACGGCGTCGAAGGACTACGCGTTTGCGACGCCTCCATCATGCCCACCATGGTCGGCTCCAACACCAACGCGCCCTCCATCATGATCGGCGAGAAGGCGTCCGACCTGGTACTCGCGGCGGCGGGCGGGTAGTGTCCTTGAAGAAAATTATTCCGGCTGGGGGTCGCAAATGAATTCAATGAGATCCGAAACTCACAACTACTATGTCGGCGCAATCACCGCTGCGCTCTGTTGCTGCGGCTATGCGCAGGCCCAAGCGCCTGCAGCAAGCTCGGCGCAAGCCTGGCCCGTCAAACCCATACGCGTGCTCGTAGGCGCTCCTCCCGGCGGCACCTCGGACATACTCGTGCGCCTGATCGGCGCGAAACTCACCGAAGTGTGGGGACAACAAGTCATTTCCGACGCGCGTCCCGGCGCCAATGGCAACATCGCGGCGGAACTGCTCGTGCGTTCCGCGCCCGACGGCCACACATTGATGCTGATGGATATCGGCAATCTGTCGATCAGTCCCAGCATGTACACCAAGCTGCCGTTCGATATCATTCGCGACATCGCGCCGATCTGCACGGTGACCTATTCGCCCTATCTGCTGACGACGCATCCCAGCGTACCGGTGAAGACCGTCGCGGAGCTGATCGCACTCGCGAAGAAGAACCCCGGCAAACTCAACGTCCCGGTGGGACTCGGCAGCGCCATTCATCTCTCCACCCTCGAGATGCAGCAACGCGTGGGTGCGAAGTGGGTCTACGTTCCGACCAAGGGTGGTCAGAGCTCTGTCTTTTCCGTGATGACGGGCGACGGCGATTTTCTGATGATGGGCGTGGTGCAAACCTGGGTGCACGTAAAGAGCGGCAAGCTCAAACTCATCGCAGTCTCCAGCGAGCAGCGCGAACCGAACTTTGCGAACGTGCCGACAATCGCGGAAACGCCGGGCCTCGAAGGCTACAGTTCCGGTTCGTGGCAGGGCATCATCGGGCCCGCGAAGGTGTCCGCCGACATCGTCAACAAAACCTACAACGAAGTGAAGCGCATCATCGCGCTGCCCGACGTCGCCGAAAAACTCACGTCGCTCGGCTCGCGTCCGCAGGTGAAGAC
>JAQGNH010000186.1 GCA_028291945.1 Betaproteobacteria bacterium | reverse complement strand
GCCTTTTGCGGCCTATGCTCGAAGCGCTTGAGCTCGAAGTTTCACGGAGCGGCACGCCGCTCTTCAGCGGGGTCGCCTTCACGCTCCCACCAGGCGCGCTGCTGCGTGTCTCCGGGGCGAACGGCAGCGGCAAGACGAGCCTGCTGCGCACCTTGTGCGGTCTCTTCAGTCCCGTGTCCGGCGACGTGCGCTGGCGCGGGGAGAACATCCGCGCGCTTCGCGAGGAATACTGGAAGCACCTGCTCTACATCGCGCACTCGAACGCGCTCAAAGACGATCTCACCGCCGCGGAAAATCTGGCTTTCGCCTGTGCACTCGCCGGCATCAGCATCCCCCGCGCGCGCGTACGTGCCGCACTCAAGCGGTTTGGACTCGGTGAGCGCGAGCACGCACCGACGCGGATACAGTCACAGGGTCAGAAGCGGCGCACTGCCCTTGCTCGCCTGGCTTTGGGCGTGACGCTGCCCCTATGGTTACTCGACGAGCCGTTTGCAGCTCTGGATCCCGAAGGAATCAAACTGGTGCAGTCGCTCTTGGAGGAGCACCTGGCGCGCGGCGGCATGGTGGTGCTGACGACGCACCAGGAGGTGCCTATCCGTGCGGCGACTACCCTCGACTTGAGCCTCGACCGATGAGAGACATCGATGCTTGCGATCCTGCGCAGCGCAATCCATCGCGATCTGCTGCTCGCGTGGCGGCGGCGATCCGACGTCGCGACTGCCGCACTCTTCTTCATGATCGTGGTGAGTCTCTTCCCGCTCGGATTAGGCCCCGACCCGGAGCTCTTGCGGCGCATAGCACCGGGCGTGATCTGGGTTGCGGCGCTCCTCGCCTCGATGCTGTCGCTCAATCGAATGTTCTCCAGCGACCTCGTGGACGGCGTTCTGGAGCAGATGCTGATCTCTCCCATGCCGCTGGCACTCATCGTGCTCGCCCGAGTGTTCGCGCACTGGCTGATTTCGGGCGTGCCGCTAGTCGCAATCGCTCCGCTGCTCGCGCTGCAGCTCGGTCTCGCGCCCGATCTTTTGGTGGTGCTCGTCGGCTCGCTGGCGCTCGGCACACCGATCTTGAGCTTGATCGGCGCGATCGGCGCGGCGCTCACGCTGGATTTGCGCGGCGGCGGCGTGTTGCTCGCGCTGCTGGTACTGCCGCTTTACGTGCCCGTGCTGATTATCGGGTCGGGGGCATTGGAGTCAGCAGCAGCGGGCCAAAGCGCGCAGCCGCATTTACTGCTGCTCACGGCACTCCTCATCCTCGCTGCGGTCTTCGCGCCGTGGGCGATCGCGGCGGCGCTGCGCATCTCTGTCGAATGACGCCGCAATGAACCCGCCAGCGCTCGCCCTTCGACGCATCAACTGGTTTCACTATGCGTCTCCGCAGACTTTCCTGCCGGTGGCTGGCACGCTCGTCCCGTGGTTCGCGTGGGCGGCGGCCGCCTTCTGCGCTGCAGGCCTCTATACAGGATTCTTCGTTGCGCCGACCGATCACCAGCAGGGTGAGGTCTATCGCATCATCTTTATCCACGTGCCTGCGGCGTGGATGTCGATGTTCATCTATCTTGTGATGGCGCTCTGGGCGGGCGTGGGTCTCGCGTTCAACACGCGGCTATCGGGCATGATGGCGAGTGCGCTTGCACCGACGGGCGCGCTCTTCACCGTTATCGCGTTGTGGACCGGGTCGATGTGGGGTAAGCCGACTTGGGGCGCATGGTGGGTGTGGGATGCTCGCCTCACGTCCGAGCTGATCCTGTTGTTCCTCTATTTCGGCTTCATGGCGTTGCATGCCGCGATCGACGACCCGCGCCGCGCCGACAGGGCCGCGGCGGTGCTCGCGCTGGTCGGCGTCGTCAATGTCCCGATCATCTACTTTTCGGTCAAGTGGTGGAATACGCTGCATCAGGGCGCGTCCGTCGGCTTGACCGCAGCTCCAGCCATGGCAGCGACCATGTTCGCCGGCATGATTCTGATGGCGTTCGCCGCCTGGATGTACACGATCGCCGTTTCGCTCCACCGCGTGCGCTCTATCATCTTCGAGCGCAAGCGCGACGCCGACCGGACCGTGCAGTACGCGAAGGGACTCCGGCAATGACCTGGGCGAGCTGGACCGATTTTTTTGCAATGGGTGGTTACTCGCTGTACGTGTGGGGCTCGTACGCCGTGACCGCGGCTGTCATCCTGACAGAGGTTGCGCTCCTGAGGTTGAGAAGGCGCGCCATCCTGCGTCAGCTCACCGGTGGAGAAGGGGTCCGCCGCCCATGAAACCGCGGCACAAGCGCATCGCATTCGTGGTCTGCGGTCTCGCCGCGCTGGCGGCCGCGGCGGGGCTCATGCTGAGTGCTTTTGAAAAAAACCTCGTGTTCTTCTTCACGCCCTCTCAAGTCGCGGCGAACGAAGTGCCACAGGCGCGCGTGTTCCGCATCGGCGGACTGGTGGAGCCGGGCAGCGTGCGCCGCGAGCCGAATGAGGTGACGGTGCACTTCAAGGTCACGGACACGGCGGAAAGCATCCGCGTAGTTTATCGCGGGCTGCTGCCCGACCTCTTTCGCGAAGGCAAGGGCGTCGTCGCCCAGGGGCGTATCGGCCCCGACGGCGTATTCAACGCCAACGAAGTGCTCGCCAAGCACGACGAAAACTATATGCCACCGGAAGCCGCGGATGCGCTCAAGCGCGCGCGGGAGACGAGTCGCGAGGCGGGCCGAACGCTTGTTGTGAATGGGACGAACAACGAGGCGCAGCGATGATCCCCGAAATCGGCCAGCTTGCGCTCGTGCTTGCTTTTTGCATCGCGCTCGCTCAGGGAACGCTGCCCCTCATCGGCGCGGCGCGCGGCGACGCCGCGTGGATGGCCCTCGCGCGCCCGGCGGCGCGGGGACAACTCGTATTCGTGGCGATCGCTTTCGCCTGCGCCACCCACGCGTTCGTCACTAACGATTTTTCCGTAGCGAACGTCGCGAACAATTCCAACTCGTCATTGCCGTTGCCTTATCGCATCGCCGCCGTGTGGGGCAGTCACGAGGGCTCGCTGCTGCTGTGGACGCTGATGCTCGCGGGGTGGATGGTCGCGGTCACCGTCTTCAGCCGGCAGCTTCCGCGAGACATCGTGGCGCGCGTGTTAGGGGTCATGGGACTCGTGAGCGTCGGCTTTCTCGCATTCATGCTGTTCACATCGAACCCCTTCGAGCGCCTGCTGCCCGCGCCGCCGGATGGGCGCGACTTGAATCCCCTGCTGCAGGACCCGGGCATGATATTCCACCCGCCGATGCTCTACATGGGATACGTCGGCTTCTCGGTTGCATTCTCCTTCGCGATCGCCGCGCTGCTGTCCGGCCGGCTCGATGCGACATGGGCGCGCTGGTCGCGGCCATGGACAACCGCCGCGTGGGTGTCGCTCACGCTCGGCATCGCGCTTGGCAGCGCGTGGGCGTATTACGAGCTGGGATGGGGTGGCTGGTGGTTCTGGGACCCGGTCGAGAACGCGTCCTTCATGCCGTGGCTCGTCGGCACCGCGCTCATTCATTCGCTCGCCGTCACCGAAAAGCGAGGCAGCTTCAGGGCCTGGACCGTGTTGCTCGCGATATTCACGTTCGCGTTGAGCTTACTGGGCACCTTCCTCGTGCGCTCGGGCGTACTCAATTCGGTGCACGCGTTCGCGACCGACCCCAAGCGCGGTATCTTTATCCTGGCCTTCCTCACCCTCGTAATCGGCGGCGCGCTCGCGCTTTTCGCCTGGCGCGCGCAGCGCATCGGCTCGGGCGGCAGCTTCGATGTCGTGTCGCGCGAATCGTTGCTGTTGACAAATAACGTGCTGCTGGTCGCCGCGGCCGGCTCGGTGCTGCTGGGCACGCTTTATCCCGTCGCGCTCGATGCGCTCGGCCTGGGCAAGATCTCGGTAGGTCCGCCGTACTTCGACACGGTGTTCGTGCCCCTGATGGCGCCGGCGCTGTTCCTCATGGGTGTCGGCCCGATCGCGCGCTGGAAGAATGCGAGCGTGCCGGAGCTCGCGATACGGCTGCGCTGGGCGCTCGCCGCGAGCGTCATCACCGCTTTTCTGGTGCCGTTCGCGATGGGGCATTGGAGCGCGCTCGTGGGCTTCGGCGTATGGCTCGCGGCGTGGGTCATCGTGACGACCGTCGCGAACTTCTTCGATCGCATGAAGCGCCCGGAAACGGGCGCAAGCCTCGGCGGAAGGATGCGTAGCGCGCCACGTAGCTACTACGGGATGTTGCTCGCGCACGTCGGGGTGGCGGTGTTCGTGCTCGGAGTGACGCTCGTGAAGGGTTACGAAACTGAGAAGGATGTGAGCATGGCACCTGGCGATACGGTGGAGGTCGGCGGCTATGCCTTTCGCCTTATGAGCGTCCGCGAAGTTGAAGGCCCGAATTATCTCGCCGTGCGCGCGACGATCGCCGTCACGAGGAACGGCGACGCTGTGACCATGCTCTTTCCGGAAAGGCGCGTCTACACAGTGCAGAAGATGGCAATGTCCGAGGCGGCGATCGACACCGGAATCTTCCGTCATCTCTATGTGGCGTTGTCGGACGCGGTCGGTCCGGCGAGCTGGATCGTACGGGTGCACCACAAACCCTTCGTGAGCTGGATCTGGGGCGGCTGTCTCCTCATGGCACTGGGAGGAATCCTCGCCGCCAGCGACCGGCGCTACCGCCTCGCAGCACGCAGGCCTGCAACCGCGCCTGCATCGGCTGCCGCGATCGCGGCGCGCTCACCGCGGGAAGCCGCCACATGACGCGTTATGTGCTGCCGCTGGGAATCTTCGTGGCGCTCGTTGCGCTGCTTGCGTTTGGGCTGACACTCGACCCGCGGGAAGTGCCTTCACCGCTCATCGGCAAACCCGCGCCGCAGTTTGAGCTTCCGCAGCTCCATCAGGCGAACAAGACGTTCTCTCCGAAGGAACTGCAGGGCAAGGTGTGGGTGCTCAATGTCTGGGCGTCGTGGTGCACGGGCTGTCGCGACGAGCACTCTGTGGTGACCGAGCTCGCGAAGTCCCACCTCGCGCCGGTTTACGGACTCAACTACAAAGACAAGCGCGAGGACGCGATCTCCTGGCTCGAGCGCTTCGGCGATCCGTATGACACTTCGATACATGATGCGGACGGCCGGGTCGGAATCGATTACGGCGTCTACGGCGTGCCCGAGACCTACGTGATCGACAAGCACGGTGTGATCCGCTACAAGCGCATCGGCGCGCTTACGCCCGAGATCGTGAAGCAGAAAATCGTTCCGATCATGAAGGAGTTGAACGGTGCATAGTCTGATCGTTTTCCTGGTCGGGTTCGCGCTTGCCGGAACGGCGCATGCCGTAGAGATCGACCGCGCGGCCCCCGATGCCACCCTCGAAGCGCGCGCGATGGCGCTCGCGTCCGAGCTGCGCTGCCTTGTGTGCCAGAACCAGACGCTGGCCGACTCCAATGCGCCTCTCGCCATCGACCTTCGCAACCAGATTCGGGAAAGAATGCAAGCAGGCGCGAGCGAGCGCGACATCGTCGACTTTCTCGTGGCTCGCTATGGTGATTTCGTGCTTTACCGGCCGCGGTTCACGTTGACCACGCTACCGCTCTGGATCGGTCCGATTGCGCTCATGATCGCGGGCCTTGGTGCGCTGTACTGGCGGCTCGCGCGCAGCAGTAAGGAATTACCCGCCGCACAATTGTCACCCGACGAGCATGTCCAAGCTTTAGCGCTGCTCGAGGGCGACGCGAATACGAAGCCGCCATGACACTCTTCTGGATCGTGGCGGTGCTACTTGCCGCGTATGCGCTCGCGTTTCTGCTACCGCCGCTCCTTGCGCGAGAGCGCGTCATTGAGGGCGCCGCGCGCGACGCGACGAACGTCGCCGTCTTGCGCGATGAGCTCTCGGCGCTCGACTCCGACCTCGCCACCGGCATGTTGAGCCCAGAGCAGTACGGCCAGGCCCAGCGAGAAATCGAACGGCGCGTTCTCGACGACGTAGGGGCGCCGAAGACCGGTGCCTACGTATCGAAGTCGCAGCGCGCAGCGCCAATCGCTTTGGCCATCGCCGTGCCGCTCATCGCGTTGCTGCTTTACGGTGCGGTGGGCACTCCCGGTGCGCTCGCGCCGGAGAGCGCACCGGACCGAACGCCCGGCGTCACCTCGCAGCAAATCGAAAGCATGGTCGCGCG
>JAQGNH010000175.1 GCA_028291945.1 Betaproteobacteria bacterium | reverse complement strand
TTCCGAACTGCGCGGTCGGCCCGCGCCCTCTACGATGTCTCCGGCCTCAAGCTGGATCTTGCCTGGAAGTTCTCCAAAACACTGGTGTTGATCTAACCAAAAGTTGAAAACGGTACTTTCGGCTCGGCGTGTGTTAGGCGCGTAGTAGGGCGACGAAGCATTCGTAATTGCACCTTTAAAGTACTTCATAAAGGGGATCGGTTGTAGAGGTGCCCGCAGTTAATTATCGGCAGCACAAAAAATACTAGTGGGGGCTCGGCAGATCACCCCCTAATTCATACGGTCCGCCGCCAACATAACTCACGGGAACTGTTTTGTTCTATGACAATTTTGTCGCGCAAAGTGCAGGCGCTGCACTCCATGCATCAGAGAATGCCGTGTCAGGAAATACCTGACGGTAGCAGTTCAGGTTGCTGCTCGGGCGTCGAATACGTCGACAGCCATCAGGGACGGTTCGACTCTGTTTTTGTGCGCGGCACGTGCAGTCGCCGCACGTCGCATCCCCTAACATAAACGGCGAGACTCCTGGACTCGGACGCTGGCGACCGCGCGTCTCAACTTGGTAGAGCATGCGTCGAAGGTGCGCGAGACGCAGGCTTCATCCACTGGGAACCGCAAACCTGCGGATCGCTTGCACGATACTGCGGCCATTCCATCCCACCATTTCCACGGCGGCGTCTTGAATGGCGGCGGGGACACGCTCTGCGCCCCACCTGATTATTCCGATGATCGGCCGACCAGTTCTCCTCGCGAACGCCAGCTCAAAATCAATCCACTCGCGATTGCCAGCGTACATTCCTGCGATGATGAGAAACACGTTGGCGGGACGCATCTGATTTCTTAGCTCATATTCCAGCTCGTCCGTCGTGATTGGATCGTGCTCCGGCACGCTCATGTTCTCCCACAAGAAGTAGGGTTCGTCATTCAAAAAACGAACTACGCGCCAATAATCCTGGCTGTAATCCCATGCGTGGCTGATGAAGACTTTGTAGGGTCGGAGAGAAGGCATCGCGCCACAGGAATCGCAGGGCAGCCGCCCAGATTACAGCATGTCGCGCAGCCTTGCGGCTAGTGATAGCAGAGACAGTGCGCGTCCTGGGGCATGACACTAATCGCGCGCCGTAGAGCCGCTATGTAATCCGGCCGGTGCGATGCTAGTCCCTCCTTTTCGGATGCTGCGGCGAGCCATCGCTGCAACAGCGCCAACAGACTTTCTTTCGTGGAGTATCGGTCTAGGTTGAGTTCGAACGCCGCGAAGGGCGGTGTGGGAGCACCTAGGCACGTAGCCCTAATCGCCCGGCAACGCCTCCAATACCTTGCTTGTCAACAGCGCACGCCTATACAGACGCATTCGCGCAGCCACGTCGCGATTGCGGAGCATTGCCGCCAGTGTTTCCTGTGAGCTGTCGTCCATAAGCTCACGGCTTACTCGGAGCAAGTAGAACTCCTTGCCCTGCGCGCGGAACGTCTGCGTTTCATATAAGCCGTCAAACCTGTCGCCTAACTCGCAGTCAGGAAATTCCTCGGCGAGATACTCCCGCACCACTTGAATCTTACCGAGCGCTATCGGGCTCTGGCTCATAGTTGTGCGCTGCCTATTATCTAACGCTGCAAGGAAGCCGATGAAGCGAGTCAAGCATACGTCAAAGCGCCGCATCCGCATAACGCCAACAAAACCAGGCAGGCTGCCACTACTGCCACGAGCAGTAGCGCTGTGACGCCTCGCGTAAGGGAATCCACTACAAACGCCTGCTCCCGCGCTTACTGCTGAGTGTCATATCAACGAGCGCGCACGCGGCGAGCTTTGATGGTCCAGTGCGCGTTGCAAAAGATATCGAGACAATGGAGGCTTATAAGCCCTACCAACGAATAATGTATCAGGGCATTGGTAATCATCTGGCGAACACGATGAAAGGGTGTATGGAAAGGGTCTAGGATCGGCTTCGTTTCCTCAACCGCCCGCAGTTCCCGGTCGCGACGGCTTTCCGATCGTCATCGACATGAGAATCGAGCCATGATGTGGGCGCATGCGTTCTAACTCCGCGTTCGAGTCCAACGCTTGTCAGCGCCGCAGTGCGGCGTGGCGCGCGGCTCAACGCGAACGTCAGGGCTTACGTATGAGCACCGATCTTATCGTCATTATTAGCATCGGCGCCCTCTGCATTGCGAATGCCTGGGTGTGCGTTGGGGTCTTGCGCAGCCCTTGGTATTCGTCAATGCAAATGGCACTGCAATGTGCGCTCGTTTGGTTTCTGCCCGTGATTGGTCTAATTATCGTATGGTGCGTCTTGCAGTCGCACTCGAACACGCAGCACACAAATCTCGAGTTTCAAACTCAGAAAGACCAAGGCGTCGGTGGCGGAGAGTTCAATCATCCTGGCGTCTCGGGTAGTGGAGAGTCATGATGGGAAGTACGTGGGCGGCCCGTACAAAGGCGAAGCTACAAGAACCGGCAGACCCACGATCAATACGGACAGCATAAGGGGAAACGTTCGTGAGGGGATTCTTATCGTCGTCTCTGTTGGTCGTACTGATTTGCACAACGCAAGTCTGCTTTGGAAATGATGTCGTCGGTAAGCTTAGCCAGTCTAAAACCGGAATAGGGGGTATGACCTCGGTGGCGTGGAGTCCCGATGGCAAGTTGCTGGCTACCGACGGTGATGCCTTGCAAGTGCTTGTTTGGGATTCGCGTTCGTTGTCCGTCATCAAAGAACTGAGCCAAGGCAGTCGTGGAGGGGGCCGCAACAACGTCGCTTTTAGCCCAAATGGGCGCTACTTGGCGTCCGGGCTCAAGATAGTAAATGTCTGGGACACTGCGACCTGGGGACTTCGCACGAAGTTGGTCGCCCTGCATGTAATACCAACGAGTCCACAGGATGTGAACGTTGAATCGCTTGCTTTCAGTCCGGATGGGAAACTGCTCGTTGTTGCGTATGCTGGAATCAAATGGGTGGTGATCGCCTATCAACTTGATGACGAGAAAATTGCGTGGAGCTACGAAACAAAAGCGACCATAGGTAAACCTTTGCTTACGACACCCATCGTTTTTACGCCTGATGGGAAATCCGTGGTAGTTGGCACCGGAGAGCAGCGGCCTGGAGTGGACGTTGATCTTGAACGCTTGTCCAAAATTCTTTTTTTGGATGCCAGCTCGGGCACCCTGCGCAATAGCATTGATGGAATACATGTGGACAAGCCAACCGCCCTCGCAATAAGCCGGGACGGTCAATGGATAGCCACGGCGACCAGCACCGGCGTGACAGACAGCCATCTAAATCTCAAGACGCATGCGGTGACCCGAGTCGAGAACAAAGATCCCATTCGAGTGTGGGAGATAGCGACTGGCAAGCTTATGTCGGAACTTCCGGTGACCTCACGCGTATGGGGCCTGACAGCCCTGATGGATTGCCTACCGGACGACTCTACGAATTGTAAAAAATATGCCATTCGACCTAAATACATAGGCAACGGCGGGTGACGGATCTACACGGCCGCCTATGGCGCGCGGGGCTAACGTCCGCAAAGGCCGAGGAGCAGTCATTGCAGAGGGCGAGTTTGAAGGACCGGTTGTGGCCGACTGCGGCATGTCGCCGACATCAGTTGGTGATCCGAGCGGCTTCCTCTGTTGAGCATTTTCACAGCTAGCGCGCAAAACGCCTCGTCAACCATCCAGGGTGAACGCCACTATAGATTGCAGAGTCCGCAGTGCAGCCAGAAAAGCACTGTCAATAACTCTATGTTATCGCTAGTTCACAAACGCTTCGGTTATGTACCGGAACATGCCGCAGTCATGGATTTTTACAATTGCCGCGGAACAGGGCCGATGTGCTGGGGCCGTGCCGGGAGTTTGAACGCGCGGGATAGTGTACGCGTCGAGGCCTTTTTGCTAGGTATGTCCACAGCGCGCGCGAACTACCCGCCCCCACCCGTTGCGCTTACGCGAGATAGACCTGCCGATTCCAGTAAGTGTGATTCACTTTTTGGTCACAGTAAAAGTTGTCATGCCAACAAGTTGACCATCTGCATAGAGCTCTACTCGGCAGTTGCCAACGCCGAGCGCGGTACCCGAAGTGCCAGCCCAGACATAGAACGGTGACTTGCTGAAGGCGTGTTCCGCTGCTCGCTCGAACACGAGCGCATTCCCATTAAACCACTTGATCTGCATCGGATGAGGAGCGGCCGAGCTTGACGCAGGTCCTGTGAACGCAGCGTGAACATAGATGCGCCCTTCTCGAGTGAACGTATTTGTTATTCCGCGCACATCATCGGCTGATACTACCGCTCGAGCAGTGACTATTTTGGCTGTCCACGGCTCTTGCTTCACGGCGGTCGTACAGCCCGCACCTAACAGTGCCCACGTGACGAATAGCAGTCCAATTAAAGTTTTTCGCATGTACTCCCCCGAATCTATCAAGTAAGCATTTAGTGCTGCGCGTTAGGTGCCGTATTGCCGAGCCTCCTTTAACAGATCGATCAAACGTTTCTCGCCCAGTCTTTCAGCAAAATCGAGCGCACTAGCGCCCAAGTACTGCGCGCGCGAGTCCGCACCATGCGCGAGCAGCGCCTTCACTGCATCCAGCTGCCCTGCGATGATTGCCGCGATGAGTGCTGTCCGCCCAAACCCGTCCTTGCCGTTGATCGCCGCGCCATTATTCAAGAGCACTTCTATCACTGTGACATTTCCCAGCTCACCCGCAGTTGTGAGCATGCGCGTCGAGGACCACTGACCTTCGGATGGCATGCGAGCCTTCGCTCTGAGCAGCAGCCTCACGAGTTGAACATCCCCCTTTTGCACCGCGATCGATAGCGGAGACCTGCCGTCTACGTCCGTGTAGTTGACTTCTGCCCCTTGCTTCAGTAGCAATTCGACCAGCGGCGCATTTGCGGATGACACCGAAAACGTGAGTGGGCGTTCCGATTTACCATTGCGGGCGTTTACGGCGGCCTTGCGCAACACGAGTTCCCGGACGAGCTCCGTTTCATCGGCACGCGTTGCAGCGATCAGCGCGGTATCGCTCGCGTCGTCTTTGACATCGACATCATCGATGGCCTTTGCTTTGAGCAGCGCTCGCGCAAAGAGCGCAGTTGATTTGTGCCCGGCCGCTATAATGAACGCCTGCTGGACGGGTAGATAGCCGGCGACACCGGCCGTCGTATATCCCTTAGGATTTCGCCCCGACTGAAGGTAGACCTTTGCCCACTCGATGTAGCCTCCAAGGTCGAGGAGCTCTTTCGCTTCAGCCGAACCCCCTTTCGCGGCGACCCGTGCATGTTCCAGCGCTTCACCGATCTTTCCGCTTTCGAACATGAGAAAAGCCGCGTATTGCACTCGCACTGGTAGGGCCTGTTCGGGACCTGCACTCTCGAGAGCCTCACGCAGTAGTTTTTCCGCCCTGTCTGGTTTTTTGTGCTCGACAAGCAGCACGGCAAACGAGATGAGCATATCGACGCGACGGGCGGGACTTCGCACCGCCTGGAGTGCCTGACGCAGGAAACGCTGCGACGAGGCATCGTCTCCCACCGCAGCATGTACTGCTGCGCGCAAATAAACGCCTTCAGCGCTCCCGGCGTCAATCGCCACGGCTTGTTCTGCCCGCAGTTTGCCGCAGGTAATGCAACCGCGCGACCACTCGATTTGACCCAGCAGCGCGTAGGCAGCCGCCAGGTTGTTATCGAGCTCAAGCGCTTTACCCACGAGATATTCAGCCTCTTGCCGCGCAGCGTAAGATTGCTTGACTCGCCAGACGCGAAATTTCAACTCGGCGCGTCCCAGCCAGATGAGTGGCGCGGCGCCCGCTTCGCGCTCGGCATCATCCAGCATGTACTCAGCGTCCCGTAGCCCCGCGCCAGTCCCGAAGTAGCTATAAATAAGATGGGCCGCCGAGTCATATCTGAACTTCAGGGCGGAAGACTGACCCTCCGGTGCCGCGGCGTACGCGGGTCCCAGCACCAGCAGCGCCGCGACTACCAGGAGCCGGTGGAACTTCAATTTGGCTGAGGTGGAGAAAACGTGCGAGTCCTCGCCGAGGCGGGCGGCCGCGGCTTCAAAGCCCGAGCTTCGACGAGCATACGGCGCGTTTCCGGGTCTGCTTGATCGAACGCGACGTACGTGTCTGAGTCAATAAGCCAGGGGTCGGCACCGGCGCGCAGCAACGTCGCGACGACATCTTTTGCTTCTTCGGTGACAGCCAGCGCCAGGACAGTCGGGCGCCCCAGCAATTGCAAGCGCTGATCTGGATCCGCTCCGTGCTTCAACAAGAGCGCTGCGATGTCGGGGCGGTGCGCAAAAACAGCACGACCCAGTGGCGTATTACCGTCCTTTCCAATGACATTCGGGTCGGCACGGTGTTGCAATAAGAGTGTCATTCCGGCCACATCGTCCATTGAGACCAGATCCAGAGGCGAATCGCCGTCTTTATCGGTGAAATTGATGCGGGCGCCGTGGTCTATGACGTATTTGACCGCCGGCCAGTTCTTCCTGAGCACGAATTTCGTGAGGGCCGTCTCTCCGTGATTGTTGGAGGCATTCATGTTCGCCCGCCGTTCAACAAGGAATTTAGCGAGTTCGAAATTGTTACCTTCAGCGGCCCTCACCAGGGCAGTGCATCCGCAGTGATCCTCGGCCTTAACGTCTATGTTTTCGATTGCTTTCGCGTTGAGTAGTCCTCGGACCGCATAGTTAAGAGCGGGGCTATAGGCCATGTCGATAAATGCGGCCTCAGCAGAAATCCCGGTGACCTTCTCGATCTTTTTCCACTCGTCCGCCGTTGCGTGCTTGAGAGGTATGGCGCCTTCGTAGCCGGGCTTGTAATTCACGGCCTTGTTGGCATACGCGTCAGCCCACTTCGCGTACATCGCACTCGCCGCAAGCTTCCGAAACTGTGAGTGTTGCAGCAGCTCCATGGCCTTACCGCTGTAGAAGAGCGCACCCTCGTAGTCGCCTCGGGTATACAGCAGGAAAAAAGCGTAATGCTTATGTTTCCAGGGTGATGCAGGATCGAGCTTGACGGAATTTCTGTACGCCTCCTCCGCCTGATCTGTCTGCGGCGGCTGCATTTTCTCGAACATCCGCGCGAGGTAATGATAGGTGTTGGACTGACGTATGGGTTTACCGGAGACTTCTATATACCGGCGGTAGTGTTGCTCGGCTTCCTCAAATTTCCTCTGCGTCTCTGCGACGCGTGCCATCACGAATCGCACCTCCGGTTTGTCCGGCGCTATTCTGTACGCGAGCTTCGCATTCGTCGCTGCCGATGCCACGCGCCGCTGATCGAGATCCAGTTTTGCCAATGTGACATAGGCATCAGCGATGAATGGCGACTTCTTCTGCGATTCACTTATGAGCGTGCGGACCACTTCGGGAGCGCCCTCACCGTTCTGCCACAGGTGATAGGCCAGGTCGGCTTCGGCGATCAGCGCATAGGGACTGTCGGCGTAGGTCTCCTTAAGCTTGCGCACGGCTTGTGCTGCGC
>JAQGNH010000171.1 GCA_028291945.1 Betaproteobacteria bacterium | reverse complement strand
GTCTTCGAATACTGTCACCGCGTCTGCGAAAGAGACGCCGTGCTTTTTCAGGTTCGCCGCGGCTTTGCCGGGATCCCACTCGTATTGCACGAGCGGGAGTGTATGGACAAATGTCTTCCCGCACAAGGCCGACGTGGAGATCTCGCGAACGACCAATGCGGCAGTGCTAAGCGGCTAACTCTGCTTCCCCTGCGCAGTTAGCGGGGGGGAGGTGGGGGAAGGGGCAACTCTCATGGTCCGTGTGCAGTTTCGCGCTCGCAATGACAGCATGCACCCGACCGCTCCGCTACCCGATACGATCGTTCGCAACGGGATCGCCACGGCGCTTTGCTGCGGCCTCGCGATGACATCATGGAAAGGCGTTACCAGAGACGCCCCGGCGATCCCGTGGCGACGGGCAGGCACACGCATTATCTATAATCACCCTACCCGACGACCATTGAGCGAGAAGCACCTTGCAGCATCCTGTCTTGGCATTCGCCCTGATCGCGTTCACGCTTGCAAGCGGCCTCGCATTCGCGCAGCAATCGAACTATCCGAGCCGCCCGGTCCGTGTCATCGTCCCTTACGCACCCGGCGGCGGCGCGGACGTGATCGCGCGTGTCATCTCGCAAAAGCTTTCGGAGACACTGGGCCAGCCGATCGTCGTGGATAACCGTGCAGGCGGGGGCGGTACGATCGGCTCCGAAACCGCAGTGCGCGCAACGGCGGACGGCTACACGCTCGCATTCGTCTCGGGCGCATACACGACCATGGCTGCGCTCCACCCGCTACCGTACGATGCGGTTCGAGACATCACACCGATCGTCCTCGTCGGCGAAGCGAGCTCGATCGCAGTCGTCCATCCGAGCGTGCCGGTCAAGACAGTCAAGGAGCTCATCGCCCATGCGAAAGCGAATCCGGGCAAGCTGAACTACGGCAGTGGCGGCACGGGCGGCTTCTCGCATCTGATCGTCGCGTATTTCGAATTGCTCGCGAACGTGCGCATGACGCACGTGCCATACAAGGGCACCGGCCCCTCGCTCAACGATCTCCTTGGCGGCCAACTCCACCTGATATTCGGCAGCACGCCTTCCACCGCGCCGCACGTGAAGTCGGGCAGGCTTCGCGCGCTCGGCGTCACTTCGAAAGAGCGTTCGACGGCGCTGCCCGATGTGCCGCCGATCTCGGACACGGTGCCCGGCTATTACGCGCCGCTGCTTTACGGCATGTGGGGACCGAAGGGCCTCCCGGCGCACATGATCGCGCTGTGGAACAGGGAAGTCGTGAAGCTCTTGAAGACACCCGACATGAAAGACCGCATGACAAGCGCCGGCATTGACGCGGCCGGCGGCGCGCCTGAAGCGTTTCGCGACGCGCTGCGTGCGGATGTCGAGCGCTGGCGAAAAGTCGTGAAGGCCGCGGGGATCAAGACGTCGGACTAGCGTCGGCGTGAATGCCGACGACTATCGGGCGCGCCTTACTCTTGCGGCATCGGTGTGCAGATTGGTAGCGGGTGACTGCCGGCGCTGGAAGCCTACTTACCGAACACGCTCTTCAGGAGGTCCGTCGTCCGCGCCGCGGGGTTCGCCCGGATCTTCTTCTCTTCCTCGCCGATCATCAAGAACAGACCGTCCAGTGCCTTGTTGGTCACGTAATCCTCGACATCCAGCGACTGGCTGCCCAGCATCGGAACGCTTTGCAATCGACCGGTCATCTCCTGGTACGCGCGCGTCGCTCCCACTTCACCGACCTTCTGCGAGACGGTCGGCTTGAAGGCGACGTAGAGCTTGTCGCGCGTCTTATTGCGGAAGAAATCGGTTGCCGCGGTGTTGCCGCCGCCCAGGATGCCGCGTGCGTCGTCCACCGACATGTCGCGAACGGCGTCGGCAAAGTACGAGGCGGCGACCGGCGCAGCCGCCTCGGCCGCCCGATTCATGCTGAGTACGAAGTCGTCGACCTGCTTTTGCAGACCCATCTTGCCGGCCATGTCGCCCACCCGCTGGATGCTCGGCGGCATCAAAATCTTCACCGCCTGATTGCCGAAGTAGCCGTTTTCCCGCGACAGGTTCTTGACGGCGTTCTCGGTCCCGACGGCGAGCGCTTCCTTGATGCCCGACGCGCTGGTTTTTTCATCGGGCGCACCTGCCGTAGATGCCGCAGTGCCGGGCTTGGGCGAAGTGCCCACGCCGGGGATGATGTTTTCAAGGCTGGGGAATTGCGCCGAAGCGCTGGCTGCGATGAGCGCCCCGATGATCAGCGTCAACGTTCGTTGCATGTGATTGTCCTCGGGGAATCGATCGCTCCGTGCGGGAGCTCGGCTGGTAGGGCTGGCACCTATGCATTTCGCATGCCCAACCTGCCCGCACCGTTCGCGCTCACGGTCACACCGTGACTCACTCGAAGGGTGAATGGCATGTCATCGCGAGCGCGCCAGCGCGTGGCGATCTCGTGGCGCACGATATCCGTTCGCCCTGAGGGTCACACGGTGACTCACTCGAAGGGTGAACGCCGGTCACCTCAACTGCAGCTCAATCCGCCTTGATATTCGCCGCCTTCACCACCTTCCCCCACTGCGCGATCTCAGTCACGATCATCTTCTGAAACTGCTCCGGCGTGCTGCCGACTGGCTCGCCGCCCTGGCTCAGCAATTTCTGCTGCGTGTCCGGCATCTGCAGCACTTTCACAAAATCGGCGTGGAGCTTGTTGATCACCTCACGCGGCGTCGCCGCCGGCGAGAAGAGGCCGCCTGCGAAGTGATTGATGCCGCCGATTCCCGATACCGCACAAGAGACGCTGTTCGGCTTGCGCTTCGGAACTCGATCAGAGTCTTCGCGCTCTTGCGCTGGAGACCGTGCGTGACCAGCGCGAGCGCACCCTCCCTGAGCAGGCCGACGGGCATGAACGGCTTCACCGCATCGAATGCCAGCTTGTAACCCTTGACGCCCGCTTCATCGATCGTGGGCAGGTCGGGTAGCGGCTGCATGCGTGTTTACCGTTCCTGCAAAGGGCATGCACGAGGCGGCCCCGATGCCTACTTCAGTGGGTGAAAGCCAGCCTTCAACAAGTGCTCGAACGTACTATCGAACCGACC
>JAQGNH010000179.1 GCA_028291945.1 Betaproteobacteria bacterium | reverse complement strand
TTTCGGACGCGGCAGACGATCACGGCCTCACGCTGGCGCCTCTGACCGAACATACACGCGCCATACTGAGAGAGAACCTGCCGAGCATCGCCTTCGTAAACAATCCGGTCGACTGCACCGCGGGCTTCCACAAGGAGGCGAACGCACCTCGCTTCGTAAAGTGCATCGAAGCGCTGCTCGCGGATCCCGGGATCGACCAGGTCGGGCTCTTCATGGCCACTGCCGCTGGTGAGAACATGCGCCACTCCGCCGGCGCGGTCGTCCAATCACGCAATCCATCGGCAAAACCAATTTTCGTTTTCTCAGCGTTGCCGCCC
This sequence comes from Betaproteobacteria bacterium, assembly GCA_028291945.1. GTDB lineage: Bacteria > Pseudomonadota > Gammaproteobacteria > Burkholderiales > SG8-41 > JAQGMV01. The sequence goes on along the minus strand of JAQGNH010000179.1, from coordinate 2,458 downwards.
TCGATGACCGTGGAGGGACGCGCAATCCTCAAGGCCGTCAGTATTCCCGTTCTGGCGACACCAAGGCGTTTGGCCGCTTCGATGGCGATGCTGGCTGATTACAGCGTTGTGCGCAGGCGGAGTGACAGCCTGATTGCGGAGCGCATGCCGGCCGCGCGTCCGCTGCCTCTACTTCCCGACGGCGCAGTGACGCTCGACGAGCATGCGTCGAAGCAGATCCTTGCGGGACTCGGCATCGCTGTTACCCGCGATGCGCTGCTGCCCGCCAATGCCGCGCTCTTCAGGCTGCCTCACGGCTTGAAGTTTCCCGTCGCCGTCAAAATCGTTTCCCGCGATATCGCTCACAAGACGGACATCGGCGCGGTCAAGCTGAACGTCACCGACGACGCGCAGCTCGCACATGCCGCGGCGGAGGTTCTTGCGAACGCCAGAAAACAAAATCCAGCGGCGAGTATTAGCGGCGTGCTCGTATCCGAGATGGTGACCGACGGTCTCGAGACCATCATCGGCGTCGTACGGGATCCTGTTTTTGGTCCGGTCGTCGCGTTCGGTCTCGGCGGCGTCCTTGCGGAAACACTGCGCGATACGACGTACCGCATTGCGCCGTTCGGGCTCGAGACCGCGCACGAGATGATCGGCGAGCTGAGGGCTTCACCGATCTTCGCCGGCGTGCGGGGCCAGGCGGCGCGCGATGTCGAAGCACTCGCGAAGACGCTCGTGAACGTGTCCGAGATCGCGTGGCTCATGCGCGATCGGCTCGCCGAAATGGATATTAATCCAGTGCTCGTACGCCCGGCCGGATTGGGCGTCGTGGCTGCTGACGCGCTGATCGTTCTGCAGTAAGAACCGCAGCCTGATGTCCAAAGCCACCGTGCTCGAAGCCATGCGCAAGGAGATCGGGCAGGACTCGGCGCCGGGCGAATGGTTCGTCGTATGACGAAGCTCGCGATCAGCCTTAGGAGAAGTGTTCTGCTCGCGTTTGCGGTAATGTGCTGCGGCATCCCTTTCATCGCGCAAGCTCAAGCTGTTTCGTCCACCGAATATCCAACGCGACCTATTCGACTGCTCGTGCCCTCGCCTCCCGGTGGCAGCAACGACAGCGTGGCGCGCATCGTATCCAACGGATTGAGTCGTAGTCTGGGTCGAACTGTCATCGTCGATAATCGCGCCGGCGGCGGAGGCATCATTGCCTCGGAGTTGGTCGCACGCGCGGTTCCCGATGGTTATACGCTGCTCTTTGCGTACGCAGCGTTCACGACGACTCCATTTCTCGCGGCAAATCTATCTTATGACGTATTGCGCGACTTCTCTCCGATCACGGAGATCGCAAACCAGCCGCTGCTGCTCGCAATCAATACGGCGGTTCCGGCGAACACAGTCAAGGAGCTGATCGCGCTTTCCAAGTCGAAGCCCGGTGGTATCACGGCCGGATACACACAGGTCGGCAGCGCTACGCACCTCGCTACGGAGATCTTCAAGCTGAAGACCGATACGACCCGAAGCATCGTGTCGGTGAGCTACAAGGGCGGCGCGGCGGGTCAGCTCGCGCTCTTATCGGGCGAAGTGCAGGCGAGCTTTGCGACCGCGACGTCCTCGATGCCGCAGATCAAGACGGGCAGGATCAGAGTGCTCGCCACGTCTGCAGCGAAACGCCTGCCTTATCTTCCTGACGTGCCGACGTTCGAAGAAGCCGGCGTGTCCGGTGTGGACGTCGTCGTGTGGCAGGGATTGCTGGCGCCCGTCCGAACTCCGCGTCCGATCATCAATCGAGTACATGCCGACGTGGTCAAGCTGCTCAAGCTGCCTGAAACACTGGAACGTCTTGCCGCGCTTGGATCCGATCCGGTCGGCAGTTCGCCTGAGGAGTTCGCAGCCAAACTGAAGCGCGAGCTCCAGGAATTCGGAAAGATCATCAAGGCGCTCGGGCTGAAGCCGCAATGAGGGGGCGATGTAGTCGTTGTCGCTCTGATCGGGTCGGCGTCCGCTTCCGGTTTCGCAGACGCTCAGCGACAAAGCGCGCTGGTCCAAAGCGCTGAAGCAGGCCGGCATCAAGCCTGAATGAGTGTTAGAGCGGCGGGCCTTCGAATTGCTCGTTTAGAATTCTATGCTCACACGAGGGGCGGTTCGAAGGTGATGCAGCAGCCAGCGCCAGCCCGAGTCGAGGATCCTCGAATCACGACTACGATGAATAAATCGGGGTCGCACCCTGTTTACGAATGGCACTGACACGGCCTGCCTTGCGTTCGAGTATGCTGGTTTCGAACGCGCCGCAGACACGTTCATCACGCTCTAAAAACCGTAAGGAGTGGCATGAAGCTCAAATTTGCACTTGTTTTGCTTGGCGGGCTGTTCGTCATGCCCGCCGCCGCGGCACCGGACACGTTCGTCATCGACATGCCGCATAGCTTCTCGAATTTCGAGGTCGGCCATCTCGGCATCAACTGGATCCATGGACGGT
>JAQGNH010000137.1 GCA_028291945.1 Betaproteobacteria bacterium | reverse complement strand
CACAGAAAGCAGCGAGCTTCTACGAAGACGCGCTGCGAAGATTCGAGCGGCAGGACACCTCTGGTGCAGTCATTCAGCTCAAGAACGCACTTCAGCAGGACAGGCGCATGCTGCCCGCACATCTGCTCCTTGGCAAAGCGCTGCTCAAGCAGGGGGACGTAAAAGGCGCAGAAGCTGCTTTCGAAGAAGCGCTCAACCAGGGCGTCGATCGGAGTGAAGTCGTACTGCCTCTGGGACAGATATATATCGCGATCGGACGCCCCGAGTTTGTTATCGACCGCATCCCCGCGACCGGGTTGCCGCCGGCGATGCAGGTGGAAGTCCTCTCGATGCGCGGTACGGCTTACATCGAGCTCGGCAAGATGCGATTGGCTACGCAAAGTTTCGAAGACGCACGCGCGCTTGATCCTAAGTCGGTTACGCCGCTGATCGCAGAAATCCCGATGCTCCTCTCGCTTGACCAGCCGGACCAAGCGAAGGCCGTCGCGGCCAAGGCCATCGAGCTCGCGCCCAATAGTGGCGCAGCGTGGAATATGCATGCTTCTGTGCTGCATGCAGGGCTCGATTTGGCCGGCGCCATAGCTGCCTATGATCGCGCGCTGTCCCTGCAAGCTGATCATGTTGACGCCCGGGTTGCCCGCGCCGGGTTGCTCATCGACTTGCGACGTTACACAGATGCGGACAAGGATCTCGACTTTCTGCGGAAATCCGCGCCTTCAGAACCGCGCGCGGCCTATCTAAGGGCAGTGATGGCGAGCTACAAAGGCGATGAGGCCGCCATTGGGGCCGCCTTGCGCGACGTCGTCAAGCTGATCGATGCATTGCCATTGGCCTGGCTCTCCTCACGGGAACAGCTGCTGATGGTGGGCGCGCTGTCGCATCATGGCTTGGGCAATTGGGAAAAGGCTCGGGAGTATCTCAACGTCATTATTGCGCGCAACGGCCAAAGTGTGGCTGCAAAGAAGCTGCTCGCGTCGATCTACGTTGAGACAAAGGATTATGCGCGCGCATTGTCGCAGCTCGAACCGATGTATAAAGCCATGCCGGAGGACCCGCAAGTGCTCTTCCTGCTCGGCTCGGTTCATCTCGCCCAGCGTCGGTATGTCACGGCAACGGAGATGCTCGAGAAAGCCGCGTCGCGCACCGGATCGTCCAGTATGAACCGCACCCTCGCGTTCAGCCAGCTGGAGCTCGGTCGAGGAGAGCTCGGACTGAGAACACTGGAGAAGGTATTTGCCGCTAATCCGGGTGATGTTCAAGCTGGCACGACCTTATCCATGCTGTACATGCGTAGGGGAGAAGCGCGGAAGGCGCTCGAGGTCGCGACAGCAATGGTCAAGCGCGAGCCCGGTAACCCGACGGCGCTCAATTTTCTGGGCGTGACGAAAGCGTCAACAGGAGACGCGGCGGGGGCGAGATCCGCGTACGCTGACATCCTCGCTAAACAGCCAGGTTTTCGTCCCGCTGTGCTCAATCTGGCCAGGCTGGACGTGAGTGAAGGGCGTATCGACGAAGCGCGGCGACGTCTAACTGAGGTCCTCTCGAAGCAGCACGATGCCGCAGATGTGCTGCTCGAGCTGGGGATGCTCGAGCAGCGGGCAGGTCGTCCCGCCGAGGCAATTCGACATCTAGAGAAAGCCAACCTCGTACAGCGCCGCGACGTGCGCCCCGGCCTAGCGTTGATCGACGTGCTCATGAGGCAACGTCAATTCGATCAAGCGCTCGCTACGGCTAAGGAGCTTTCGTCGAGGCACCCTGAGGAACTTGCCGTGCAGCTGGCGCTGGGCCGCTCGTACCTTGCGCTTGGTGATCAAGGTAACGCACGCAGCATTTTCAAAAGCGCAACTCGCTGGGCCGGCTCTGATCCGCGTCTGCAGGTGAAGATTGCTCGACTCCAACTCCAGGCCGACAATCCCGATGGTGCGCTTTATAACGCGCAAAGGGCACTGCAAGGGCGGCCCGACGATCCCGCGGCACTCGCTCTCGTAGTCGAGATCGAAACATTCCGTGGCGATGTCGCCAAAGCCGACGCGGCCTTGAAGATCCTGAGCGAGAAGCACCCTAACCGCGTCGAGACAGCTGTCGCGACCGCTAACGTCGCCATGGCGCGCGCGCAATTTCAGGCCGCAGTTGCCGCGTTTCGCACGGCGCTATCCCGTCAGGAAAACACGGGCAATGCAATCAATCTGGTCCGCGCGCATGTTGCCGCTGGGGAAGCCGGCAAGGCCGTCGCATTTCTTCAGACGTGGCTGAAGAGTCGACCGAACGACGTCCCGGCTTTGAAGATGCTTGCTGAAACCCAATTTCGGGCAGGGCAGCTTCCGGTCGCGCGCGAAACGTATCAACGCGCGCTTGCCGCAGAACCTGATGATGCGCTGATGCTGAATAACTACGCCAATCTGCTGCAGAAGCTCAACGATCCATCCGCACAGGTGTACGCAGAAAAAGCGCTCAAGCTTGCGCCGCATAATTCAGCATTGTTTGACACACTGGGCTGGATCCTCGTGCAGCAAGGTCAGATCGAGCCCGGCTTACGCTACCTGCGAGAGGCACGCGTGCGCAGCCCGGAGAATGGGGAGATTCGTTTTCATCTCGCGTTCGCGCTAGCGAAGGCGGCGCGGGAAGCCGAAGCCCGTGATGAGTTCCGCGCCGCCGTCAACGGGCCGGCCCGTGTCGAGAATACTGAAGCGGTGACACGGCTGAAACGAGAGCTCGGCCTCTAGCTGCGCCGTGTATTCGTACTGGGTTCAGCGCAGTGCAAGCGCGCTGAACTCATTGTCGACCCAAGCTTGGACAGTCACGTACACGCGAGTTGCTGCCCGCTGCAGCCTCAAGTCTTGCGCGTGGATCATATGCACCCACGCTCCTGGCCGCGCGCAATTCGCACTCTCGCCAGCCAATATGTAAAAATGGCCCTGGCACCCGAGAGCGAAGCGATGGAAAGACGTCGAAACTGGAGTTTTTTTATTGTAGGCGATCGCGCCTGGGTATGGCGCGTCCTGTACCCCGATGGTACCGAGGCTAGCTCGGAGCGTTCGTTTCCGACGCTGCAGGAGTGTACCGTAGACGCGACGCGTCACGGCTACGTGGTGTGGAAGCCTGAGGAGGAGCGAAGGCGCAGCGTGTGAACGAAAAAATGCAGAGCACGGCGCTGTTACGAGTAGCTTGAACAATCGTGAGCATGCGTGACAAGAAGGGCAAAATTCATTGCCCCTCCGCTGTGCGTCTTTATCCTTCATAGACAGTACGAGTGAGGGCAGGGACGTGAGTATCATCGAAGCCATCAAGCGCGCCGAAAGTGAACACGCAGTCTATCTTCTGTTGACCGCCTACCTCGAATCGCTCTGGCTTTCTGAAACTGGCGGCGCGTTGCGCGGATCGCTGCGGCGTCTTCCGATCGAGGGGCAAACCGATGTACAAGAACGCGCGCAGGTTCTTGCGTCCGAAGAACGTGCGGCCGAGGGACCTGTCATTGCGGAGGCTGCTGAGATATTTCGCGTGGCGATTGAGCGATTAGGTCTGAGTCAAGTCGTGGTGCCGCGCACATCAGATACGTCGTCCGAGGAGAATCGCACCGGCCTCTAGCGTTATTACCGAGCTGGGTTTGGCATGCGCATTGCACCGCGCACGCGTCAGCCCGAAACAGCTCGCATCCATGACGTGTCACCAGTGAATAGGGGTACACGCGGTTCCAAAACCGCCTGGCAGCGGATCGGCATCGTCCTCGTCGTCTTCTTTGCCTTGTTCTTATCGTGGCGATACACGCCGCTCGCGGACTTCATTACTGGCGAGCGCATAGTTGCATGGGCCCGCTCGCTGGCGCACGTTTGGTGGGCGCCGCTTGCAGTAATTGCGATTTACACGCCTGCCGCGTTTCTCATGTTTCCACGACCGCTCATCGCTATGTTCGCCGCGCTTGCGTTTGGGCCGTGGCGTGGCTTCGCCGTCAGCATGATCGGGATCTTAGTTTCCGCCCTGGCGACGTATGCAGCAGGCCGGACCCTGCGTGAACAAACCGTTCAGCGCCTCGCCGGTAGGAGGCTCGCAAAAACGAGTGCGGCCCCATTCGCCGGCGCGGTTTTGTGTCCGTGCTTGCGGTTACCATTGCGCCCGTCGCGCCGTTTCCGATCGTTGGCATGGTCGCTGGCGCAGTTCGAATCAGACTCAGGCACTACGTTCTCGGAACTCTGCTAGGCATGACGCCCGGGACGCTCGCGATGACCGTTTTCTCCAACCAGATCGAAGTTGCGCTCGAAAACCCCGAGCGCATCAACTATTGGATCGTTGCAGGCGTGATTGCTGTTCTGGTCACGCTCACGTTCGCCGCACGCCGCTGGATGCTCAAGCAGGAGGCTTAATGGCTCGCCTGGGTCTCCAGAAAAACTCGCGCGTCTTGGCCCCCGCAAAGGTATGTGCGACGAGGCACGGCGGTTGATGATTTCCGCCTCGCCGCGTCGCGCTGCAACCCTTTATCCAAAACTCCGAGTCATTGAATGGCGGGCTCATCCTCGACGAACGCAGTACAATCGGCGCACCGATTCCACCTGCTTTCGCCTGTCGTTACTTTGATCTCGCTACATACATTCATGCGATTTTCCGTGGCGCTCATCGCTCTTGCAGCTTCGCTCGCATCCACTGGCGCGGTGCCCGTTCTGCGCGCCGAGTATGAGGCTTTCATCGAGGAGATAAGCACAAAGCACGGGTACGATAGTGGGTTGCTACGGAAACTTTTCGGTCAGGTGCAGACCCGGCCCTCTATCGTGCGGGCGATGTCGGCACCCGCCACGGCGAGGCCGTGGTACGAATTTCAAAGGCGCATCGTCGAGCCGGGGCGCATCGAGGCCGGCATGCGCTTTTGGCTCGCAAACCGCGCAGCACTCGAGCGCGCCAGCAAAGAATTCGGTGTCCCCGAAGAATTCATCGTAGCAACAATCGGGATCGAGACGTTATATGGGCGCAACACTGGCAACTTCAAAGTGCTCGATGCGCTCGCAACGCTCGCTTTCGATTATCCGCCACGCGCCGAGTTTTTTCGCTCCGAGCTCGAGGAGTACCTGTTGCTCGCGCGCGAGGCAGGTCTCGATGCCGCGACGATGCGCGGTTCCTACGCGGGGGCAATCGGTCTGCCGCAGTTCATTCCGAGCAGCTACCGCAAGTATGCGATCGATTTCGATGGAGACGGCCGGCGTGACCTGCTCAATAGTCCAGCAGACGCTATTGGAAGCGTCGCCAACTATTATCGAAGCTTTGGGTGGACAACTGGCGCGAGCGTCGTGGTACCTGCACAAGCGGGCGATGCAGACTTGAGTCCGCTGCTTGCGGCCGGGATTCGCCCGCACACCAAAATCAGTGACCTCAAAGCGCAGGGTCTGATCGTCCCAGGCCCTGTGGATGAAACCGTTGAGGCCACCGTGTTCTCGATCGAAACCGAAACGGGACCTCAGCTGATGCTCGGCCTGAATAACTTCTACGTCATCACCCGCTATAACCGGTCCGTGAATTACGCGATGGCGGTCTATGAGCTCGCGCGCGGAATGAGAGCCCTGATGAAAACGGGCAGCGCCGCCGACGCCGAGATACCCTTAGAGCGCTGACGGTGTGGTTCGCGGAAACGCAACCACATGATCGATCTCGAGCCGTATGCCGATCTTCTCGCCCACCGCGTGGTTGTGATGGCTTGGAACGAGCGAGAGCACACGGGCGCCGCCTGCGAGCTGCAGTGTGTAGAGAAATTGCGCGCCACGAAATGCCTTGTGCACTACCTGCGCCTGCAGCGGGCTCGAATCGTCGTGCAGGATATCATCGGGTCTCAAGAGCACGTCAACCGCCGTTCCATAGGGCACGTCCTGGGTGATGCGTCCGCGGAGAATGCCGAGCTCTACGCGGACCGTCTCGCGGTCCAGCACGGTGCCTGGCAGCAACACGCCCTGGCCAATGAAATCCGCGACAAACCGGGACGCGGGCTCATGGTAAAGGCGATAGGGCGTGTCCCACTGCTCGATACGGCCCTGCGTCATGATGCCGATCTCGTCGGCGATGTTGAAGGCTTCGTGCTGGTCGTGGGTCACGAGAATCGCGGTCGCGTGCTCCCGTTTCAGGATGTCGCGCACCTCTAGGCTGAGGCGCTCGCGCATGTCGACGTCCAGATTCGAAAACGGCTCATCGAGCAGCATCAATTCCGGTCGCGGCGCAAGTGCGCGCGCAAGCGCCACGCGCTGCTGCTGGCCCCCCGAGAGCTCTTGCGGATAGCGGGTAGCGACGTTCTGCAAGCCGACGATATCGAGCAGCTCCGCTACGCGCAGCGAGCGTTCGGCTTCTGAGAGCGCGTGCAATCCAAAAGCGATGTTGCGCCCCACCGTGAGATGGGGAAACAACGCGTAGTCCTGAAAAACCATGCCTATACGCCGGCGCTCGGTGGGGACCGTCAGACCCGGCCGGCTCATAACCTCGCCGTGCAGGACGACTTCACCTCGGATGAGCGGCTCGAAGCCGGCGATGCAGCGCAGGACGGTTGTCTTGCCGCACCCGCTCGGACCCAGCAGGCACGCGATGCTGCCCGCGTTCAGCGCGAATGAAAAGTCTTCGAGAACCGCGCGGTGATCGTACGCCTGGCTGATGTGTCGCACTTCGAGCAGCGCCGTCATGCTTCGATTATAGCGTTCGAGTACTGAAAATCATTCTTGTTAGAATGAAACGCGTCACGCAACCAGTCACTTGGCGAGCGCCCGAACGCGCCGCGTCCGTTTGGTTTGAATCGATCATGAATACACCCGGATCGCTTGCGATCACTCGCAGGAGAATTCGATTCCTCACGGTAGGCCGCCCTTCGCGTCTGGGCGCGCTCGCAGTCGTAGTTGCCTGTGTGCTGGCCTTGCCAGTCGTAGTTGTCGTGAGCAGCGTAGCCACGCCCACACACGGCACCTGGAGCCACCTTGCGGCCACGGTGCTGCCCGAGTACATAGCCAACTCGCTCCTACTCATGGCGTGGGTCGCTTTTGGCGTGATCGTAGGTGGTGTATCCACGGCCTGGTTCACGGTGATGTGCCGCTTCCCCGGCAGGCAGTTCTTCGAATGGGCGCTGCTTCTGCCGATGGCAGTCCCGGGTTACGTGATGGCCTATGCGTATACCGATTTCCTGCAATTCGCTGGGCCGGTGCAAACGTGGCTGCGCGAAATCACAGGATGGGGACCACATCAATACTGGTTCCCGGATGTCCGCTCGGTCGGCGGGGCGGCCATCATGCTGTCGCTTGTGCTTTATCCTTACGTTTACCTGCTCGCGCGCTCTGCATTTCTCGAACAGTCCGACAGCATGCTCGAAGTGGCTCGCGTGTGCGGCTATGGCACGTGGGGGACGTTCCGGCGCGTTGCGCTGCCTCTCGCGCGCCCGAGCATCGTTGCCGGCACCGCGCTTGCGCTCATGGAGACGCTCGCGGATTTCGGGACAGTCTCGTATTTCGGCGTGCAAACATTTACGACCGGCATATTTCACGCGTGGTTTTCGCTCGGCGATCCGGTCGCCGCAGCCCAGCTCTCTGCGCTGTTGCTCGGATTTGTGTTTCTGCTGTTGTTCGTCGAACGCGTCACTCGCGCGCGGGCGAGCTTCCACAACACATCGCACCGCCAGCGTTTGCGCAACGTTTACCATTTGAAGGGCGCAGGCGCTGTAGGGGCGGTCGCCTTCTGCGTGATACCGCTCGTTTTGGGTTTTTTACTGCCCGCGGGCATCTTGCTCAAGCTCGCGTGGGTCTCCGGCGACGCGCAGTTTGGCTCGCGCTACGTTGAGCTCACGCGCAATACCGTATCGCTGGCCGTTTTAACAGCGATGCTCGCGGTCGGCTTGGCGCTGCTCGTCGCTTATGCGGTCAGATCCGGCCGAAGTGCGATCGTCACGGTATCGGCGCGTATCGCCGGCATGGGTTATGCGGTTCCGGGAGCCGTTATCGCGGTGGGTGTTCTTATTCCGGTGACCCGTCTGGATCATGCTCTCGCGGCAGGGGTTCGGGCGCTTACCGGAACATCTCCGGGACTGCTGCTGACGGGCAGTATCGCCGCACTGGTCTATGCTTATCTGGTCAGGTTTTTCGCGGTGGCGCTGCACGCTGTAGAAGCGGGCCTCACCAAAATCACCCCGAGCATGGACAGCGCCGCGCGCTCCCTGGGCCTCGGCCCCAGCGAAACACTCGCTCTCGTGCATGTGCCATTATTGTGGCGCAGCGCCTTATCGGCCGCGCTGCTCGTGCTCGTGGACGTGATGAAGGAACTGCCCGCGACGTTCGTCATGCGGCCGTTCAATTTCGACACATTGGCGGTCCAGGCTTACAACCTCGCGTCGGACGAGCGCCTGGCAGAAGCGGCCACTCCTGCGCTGACGATCGTGGCCGTGGGGCTCGTGCCGCTGATCGTTTTCTCGCGCATGATGCTGAGGAAAATCGGACCTTGAGGCCGCCGCATCCGGGAGCAGCAGGAGACGGCGTCGGCAGCTAAGGTCAGGCACTACGGTCTGACCGCTGACCGCTGACCGCTTGCCGGATCTTCGATTACTTGAATCCCGCGCGATCGAAGATCTTTTGCGCGAGCGGCTGGTTTTTCCCGAGCGCAGAGATGTTCAGCGTGTCCATCTTGAAATTGCCGAGCGAGATCAGAGCGGCATTATCGAGCTTCACGCCCTTAGCGACAGGCCATTCATTGTTGCCGTTCGCGAAATAGGCCTGAGCCGAATCGCTGGCCAGGTATTCCAGATACTGTATGGCAGCGTCTCGGTGCGGGGCGCTTTTCAGGACGCCGGCCCCCGAAATATTCATGTGTGTACCGAAGCTTTTCTGGTTAGGCCAGATGAGCCCAACCGCCTCGACTATTTTCTTGTCTTCGGGCTTCTCCGATTTGAGGAGCCTCACGTAGTAGTAGCTGTTCGTGATCGCGACACCGCACTCGCCGGCAGCGACACCGAGGATCTGATCCGTATCGCCGCCCTTCGGCGCGCGGGCAAAGTTCGACACGACGCCTCGCGCCCAGTCTTCCGCCTTGCGTTCGCCCCAATGCTCGATGAGCGCACTCATCAACGACAGGTTGTACACGCTGTTGCCCGAGCGCGTGCACACCTTTCCTTTGAGCTTTGGACTGGCAAGATCTTCATAGTTCTGAACGTCAGCGGGATTGATAGCGGCCTTGTTATAGACGATCACGCGTGCGCGCGCGGAAAAGCCGAACCACTGGTCATTCGAAGCGCGCAGATGCTCGGCGAGCCGGGACTCGAGCAGCTTCGACTTGATGGGCTGAAACAGCCCCAATTGCTCGGCCCGCCACAGCCGGCCTGCGTCGACGGTGACGAGCACGTCCGCAGGGCTCGACGCCGCTTCGTTCTTGAGGCGTTCGATGAGCGGATCTTCCCCGGCTTCGATACGATTCACGCGTATGCCGGTGCGCTTCGTGAAGTTCGAATAAAGAGATTCGTCGGTCTGATAATGGCGCGACGAGTAGAGGTTCAGCACCTTCTCCTGTGCGCTCGCCAAAGCTGAGCCAGCAGAAAGCGTTGCAGCCAGCACAGCGCTCAAGGTTTTCGTACCAATCCAACGCATATTCGGTATCTCCAAACGGTCACCCGTACGGCATGGACAAGAATGATTCTCGAGTTGAATGTTAAGAATGATTCTCGTTTGAGTCAATCGATTCTGCTATGAATCTCAGCGCGGAGAACTTAGAAACGCGGTGACGCTATTTCAGAGCGCTGGACGGCGTGCCCCGTCAAAGCGGCTCTGCCAGTACCGCTCTCGCATGTTCACGAGCTGAACAACTCCGCCGCTTGTTGGCGCATGAATGAATCGCTGATCGCCGATGTAGATGCCAACGTGCGAAAACGGCCTGCGCAACGTGTCAAAAAAAACGAGGTCGCCGGGCTCCAGCTCGTTTGCTGTTACCGGAACACCCAACGCACTCAGTGCCTCAGTGGTGCGAGGGACCAGGATGCCAGCGCGACCGTAGACATACTGAACGAGTCCGCTGCAATCGAAGCCCTCGTCTGGGGTGCTGCCGCCGTAGTGGTACCGCGTACCGATCTGGCTCAGGGCATGGAGCGCAAGCTCACGCGCGCGGGAGGGAAAGTCGCGATCGGCTCGCTTGGTGAGTACAACTCCCCCCCGTTCGCCCGCATTTCGATAGGGCGCCGACCCACAGCCGGCCAAAAGTATCATCCCTATGGCGACGATGATTATTTTCATCGCGCACGACTATAGAGGACGTTGTCATGACGCGCAACGCGTGTCTGAGCCGATCGGTGAAACTTACTGCGTTATCCAGTTGGCAACGCGGCCCACGACTTCTGCTTCCAGCCCATTGAAGCCGTGATACGCAAGCGCTTCACAGGGGTCGCCCTGATTTTCCCCGCCCCGGAACGCGATCAGTTGTTTGCGAGGAACCGTTGAGAGTTTGTCCATCAACCGTGGGATCCCACGAAACGGGCACGCGCGGCAGCCATCCTGCTCATGATGTACGACCAACACCGGAATCGTCAGTTTCTCGAGCGCCATGTCAGGAACGGGCGTGCTGCGCGCATCGCTCAGTATGGTGGAGGTGAGCACGATGCCGTCAGGCCCGCCGTTCGTCCCAAGCATGGTGCTCACCGCAGCCACTGACTGCGTGCCGCGGCTCGTACCAATCAGCCAGACGGGGACCTTTGTCTGATCTTTCAACCACGCGATTACTGCTTTTACATCCGCGGCGTGTTCAGGCGACTGACGGAAACCGCTTAGGTAGGGCGGACTCAGTTTGTCTGATGGCGCATCGATGACGGCGACCGTCAGGCCTTGTGATGCAAAAAGATGGGCGCTGCGCACCATAAAATTATTGTTGCCCCAGCGAGCGCTTCCAGCCTCGTTCAGTTGGAGTCCGCCGTGTCCACCGGCGAACAGGATGACAGCGGCTTTTGCGTCTGGCGCGCTTATCAGAAGAAATCTCTGCGTCACCCCGCTGCGCGTCGGGATATCGATGACTTTGTCTTGGGCGCCGACAGGGGCTATCGCCAGAACCAGTACAAGCGCCGACCAGGAAACGTGTGCCCGCATGGATGCAATGCTAACTCCTTACGGCCCCGAGCGCTGCATCGACGCGCGTGACCCTGTTCTGCGGTGCGTCCGGCGGCAGCCCCGAGAAGTCGCCTCGCAGCGCTTTCAGCGCATAGCGCTCTTCTTCGATTTCGCGTCGGGTTCTGACGCCGCGGCGACGCAGCACCGCGAGGGGCGGGCACCAGCCCTGCACCGCGTGCTGGAGGAGAAGACTCAGCACGATGCCAGACAACAGCAGCCCCCTGCGATGGCCGCGAATGCCGAGTCCAACCCCGACGAGCGCCAGAGCGGGCGCGAGTACTTCGAGATAACGTTCGATGTCCCATTCCCGATCGAGCGCGTCGATGCGTGCTGAAAGGTCGCGATCGCTCAGCGTGCTGTCCCTGAACAGACGGTCCCGCATCTCGTCATCGAGTCGGGCGTTGACATCGGCGGCGGTATGCTCGCGCACCCGGTCGCGCCGCTCGCTCATCCAGTGGTTCTCCTTATGCGCGAGCGCAGCCGACCGCTGGTTTCAGTCCGTTCCCGCGGGAAACGCCAACGGCTGTCGACGCGCGGCAGCGCATAGGGCAGTGCATCCAGTGTGTTCGCAGCGAATGTCCCGGGCGACGCGCCGGCGACCCCGGCGTTGAGTGATACCGGCAGACCCAGCTTACGCATCAACGTGTGCGCATCGAGCGGCGCCCGAACTTTGACGTCGTTGTCGAAATAGCAATAGATGTCACGCGAGCGCCGGCGCGGCGCGGATGTGCGCGATATGAGTTTCGCATCTGCCGGTTCGCTGCCGTTCGCCCACGCACGTATGCGCGCAGCCCAGCGCTCTAGCGCCTCGTCCGTATAACCGCTTACGTAGAGCTCGGAATCGCCGTGCAGACGGATATACATGAAATCTGCGGTGAGGTCCTCATAGTACGGCCACTTCCCGGCTGTATCCGCGACGACGAGTGCAATACCGTGCCTGCGCAATTGGGCTACGAAGCGCTCATCGACGAAGCTCGAGTGCCGGATCTCGACGGCGTGACGCAGCCTTACGTTGTCGTGGATGGCAAGCCTGCACTTTCCGGTCATCCGCGCGTCACGGCGTCTTGCGAGGCAGAGGGCGCTCTCCAGATCGCGTGGAAGCATCTTGAAGAACTGTTCGAAGCGCTCTTCGTCGTAACGGAATTGCGGCGGAAACTGCCAGAGGAATGGACCGATTTTCTCGCGCAAGTTGAAAATGCCGGATGCAAAGAAGTTCGCGACCGCGCGTTCCGCATTGCGCAGCCGCAGCATGTGGGTGATGTAGCGGCCGCCCTTGATCGAAAACACGAAACCAGGCGGCGTTTCTTCATACCAGCTCTGGTAGCTGTTCGGGTGCTGAAGCGAGTAGAAAGAGCCGTTGATTTCGATGGTTGGGAACGCCCGTGACGCGAACTCCAGCTCTCGGCGTTGGGCGAGGTCCTTCGGATAAAACACGCCTCGCCACGGTTCGTAGCGCCAACCTGAAATTCCGATGCGTATCATCGATCCCATAGATAAAGCGGCCTCAACCAAGCAAAGCAACCTCCGGACCGGCCTATCGGCATGAATTGTGCACAACACGCCGCGCAAATGGAGAAGAGGGATGCCGGCCAAAAACCTCGATCTGCACGGTAATGTGCCCGACAACTCGCCAGTCGCCCTAGTCCTGATCGATGTGATCAACGACCTCGAGTTCGACGGCGGCGACAAACTGCTCAAGCATGCGCTGCCGACGGCGCTGCGGATCGCTGCGCTCAAGGCGAAGGCACGCAAACGCCGTATACCGGTGATCTACGCCAATGATAATTTTGGACGTTGGCGGTCGGACTTCCAGCAGGTGGTGGAGCACTGTCTTACGGACGGTGTGCGTGGACAGGCGATCGCCGAAATTCTGAAGCCTGGCCCAGAGGACTACTTCGTGCTCAAGCCCAAGCATTCCGCTTTTTACTCGACGACGATGGACTTGTTACTCCAGTATCTGCAGGCGAAACGCATCATTCTGACGGGGTTCACCGGGGACATGTGCGTTCTTTTCACCGCGGCCGATGCTTACCTGCGAGACTACCAGCTCAGTGTCCCGCGGGATTGCATGGCTTCCCAGTCCGCGGCTGAGAACCGCAAAGCGTTGCAATACATCGCGCGCGTGTGCAAAGCGGATACACGATCGTCGACCAGCCTGGACCTCGTCAAGCTGCGCAAACGAAGAAGTTGAGAAGGTCTGAGCGCGTAATGAGCGTCACCGCATCCGTGTGACGGGGCAGTGACCAGAAGTGGCGCGGGGACTGTTGAGTACGGATGGTTCTGAAACGCAGACTGACTAGAACCGTTCATCGGCCCGTAGGTAGCGCCATTCGCCGACAGGCAGGTCACCAAGCAATACTTGTCCAATGCGCACACGCTTGAGCCCGACAGCTGCAAGGCCAACCAACTCGCACATGCGCCGAATCTGGCGTTTTTTGCCCTCTTGCAGCACGAAGCGCAGCTGGTCCCGATTCTGCCAACTCACGCGCGCACGCCTGAGTGCCGTACCGTCGAGGCTGAGGCCGTGGTTGAGAAGCTCGAGTCCGCGCTCGGAAAGCTTGCCCTGCACGCGCACGAGATATTCTTTTTCCATGCGACTGTCCTCGCCGATCAGCTGACGTGCGATTCGGCCGTCCTGCGTGAGGACGAGCAAACCGGTGGAGTCGATGTCGAGTCTTCCTGCCGGGGCAAGGCCCTTGAGTTGTGAAGGGTAGAATCGCTGCGGACTGCTATCCTGCGCATAGCGGGACTGCTGTGAAATCAGCGTGACGGCAGGTTTGTAACCCGGCTCCGGTTGCCCCGAAACATAGCCAATCGGTTTGTTCAGCAGTATGGTGACCCGCGCG
This sequence comes from Betaproteobacteria bacterium, assembly GCA_028291945.1. Taxonomy (GTDB): domain Bacteria; phylum Pseudomonadota; class Gammaproteobacteria; order Burkholderiales; family SG8-41; genus JAQGMV01. Next base: position 30,523 of record JAQGNH010000137.1, on the reverse strand, counting down.
GTCTGTTCGCTCGCGGCGGCGCGAGAGAGTGTGATGCGCTGGCCCGGATAGATCTTCGTGCCGAGCTCGCTGACACGCTCGCCGTCGACGAAAACCAGCCCGCGCTCAATATACCCGTCCGCTTCCCGGCGCGAGCAGAGCCCTTGCGCCGCCATGAGCTTCGACAGGCGGACTTTCTCCGATGCGCTCACTTCCTCGATCCCGTGTACGAATGGTCAAATGCAGAACCTCCGGCCTACGTGGTGCGCGACCACGTAATACCGGTGAACCAGCACCATTTTAAAGCGGCGCTGGCCTTACGCCGCAATCAAATCAACCGCGACGCCGCTGCTGTGGCCTGGGTGAGAACAATGCGGGTTGCGGCAGCGCCTGGTGGCGGGCTGCCTCTGTGGAGTCGTCTGCGGGGAGCGCGTGGTTGTTGTTAGCTACCTTGGCACGCTCGTCGTGCACGCGATTGCCGCGGTCGTCGTCGCTGTCGTTGCGATGTGGCCGATTATGAGGCTCGTCGCGCCGCACGGTAGGCACGCGTTTGCGCGAGGAGTCGTCGCGCGAGCCCGAGCGGGTGGGATGACGTTGAGCGTTGTCAGTGGGTTTAGCATGCACGCGGTTGCCGCGCGAATCGTCGTCGCGGTCGTTCGGTACACGATTGCCGCGCGCTTCAGCGTCACGCGGGCGAGCGACACGAGCGCCATTGACCTCATGAGGTTGTTGCACCCCGCGTTGCCCGGACCGCGGCCGTTCAACGGAGCGGCCGCGATGCTGTCGTTCGGGCTGGCGTTCGCGCTGACTACGCACATGATGCGCGGGGCGCTGGTTGTCCTGGCGCTTCTCGAGCTCACGCTCTGCACGGTCGATCTTGGGAGCAACGAAACCTTCAACTACAACTCGCTCGATCGGACGCTTGATGAGCTTTTCAATCTCGCGCAGCAGCTGGACTTCCTCGGGGTCGACGAGTGATACCGCCGCACCCGAGATGCCGGCACGGCCGGTGCGGCCGATCCGATGGATATAGTCCTCGGCTACCATCGGGAGATCGAAATTCACCACGTGCGGCAGTTCCTCGATGTCGAGGCCGCGTGCAGCGATATCGGTCGCGACCAGCACAGGCACTTCGCCTTTTTTGAACTGAGCGAGTGCGCGCGTGCGGGCGGACTGGCTTTTGTTGCCGTGTATCGCAACAGCGGCAATGCCGTCCTTCTCGAGCTTCTCGGCGAGACGGTTTGCCCCGTGCTTGGTGCGCGTGAATACCAGTACCTGCTCCCAGCCGTTGTGCCGGATGAGATGGCTCAGCACATCACGCTTCTGATCCTTCGCGACGAGATGCACGACTTGCTGCACCAGCTCGCATGCGGTATTGCGCGGAGCGACTTCGACCGACGCAGGATCTTTGAGAAGGGTGGCTGCGAGCGCCCGCACCTCGTCTGAGAACGTCGCAGAAAAAAGCATGCTCTGCTTTTGCTTGGGCATGAGCGCGAGGATGCGACGGATATCGTGGATAAAACCCATGTCCAGCATGCGATCGCCTTCGTCCAGGACGAGGATCTCGACCCCTGAGAGATCAACAGTGCGTTGACCGGCATGATCGAGCAGACGCCCCGGCGTGGCGACCAGGATATCCACGCGCTTCCGCAACTGCGTGACCTGTGGTTGTATGCCCACACCGCCAAACATGACCATCGAGCGGATCGGCACGTGCTTGCCATAGGTGCGAACGGATTCTTCGACTTGCGCCGCGAGCTCCCGCGTCGGCGTCAGAATCAGGCAGCGGGGGCGGCCGGGGCGGGACGCGTCATTCGTGGGTGTGGTGGCGAGCAGCCTGTGCAGGATAGGCAGCACGAACCCGGCTGTCTTTCCTGTGCCGGTTTGTGCAGCGGCGAGCAGATCGCCGCCCGCGAGCACCACAGGTATCGCTTTCACCTGGATGGGTGTGGGGATGGTATAGCCCGCGTCATCGATCGCGCGCAGCAAAGGTGGCGTCAGCCCGAGGCCGGCGAATTGTGTTTCGGTAGTCATTAGAGCTCCAGCGACAGCCTGTCGCTCAAGCTGAGAGACACCAATCGAGGCAGACGAGTAGGGGATTTACAGGGAAGCAGCAGGACCGGTACGCTGATTGGTAGAGCGTACGGAAGCGCTGGATTATACGCGACGACACCCAAAACACAAGTCTAAACAATCGTGTAATCGCATCGGGTAGACGATTTTCCCAGTTGCACGTTGATGTCAACGTGATCTATCCCCTTCATGCGAGTTAAGATCGCGCCGTGCTGGAACTCGATCCGATATTTGCCGAAGGTGGCGCGCTCGCATCAGCGGTGGCGGGGTTTCGCGCGCGACCTTTTCAGCTCGACATGGCACGCGCCGTGGCATCAGCGATCGCGGATCGCTCGGTGCTGGTGGCCGAAGCAGGGACAGGCACAGGCAAGACGTTCGCCTATCTGGTGCCGGCGTTGCGCTGTGGCGGTAAAGTCATCATATCGACGGGCACCAAGACGCTGCAGGATCAGCTCTTCGATCGTGACATCCCGAAGGTGCGCAGCGCGCTGAAGCTGCCGGTAAGCGTCGCGCTGCTCAAGGGCCGCGCAAACTACGTGTGTCATCACCATCTGCAGCGCGCGCTCGCCGACGGGCGCTTTGCCAACCGTGAAGACGTGCGGGATCTGGGATCGGTCGAGCGCTTTGCACGCACCACTCTGACGGGAGATCGCGCCGAATGCAGCGGTGTGTCCGAAACTGCGCCGATCTGGACCCAGGTGACGTCGACGCGCGAGAACTGTCTCGGTTCGGAGTGCAGGCATTTCGACAGCTGCTTCGTCATGAAGGCGCGCAAGCAGGCGCTTGAAGCGGATGTGGTGGTCGTCAATCACCATCTGTTTTTCGCGGATGTCGTGCTACGCGACGAGGGCATAGGCGAGCTGCTGCCCGCGTGCAATACGGTCATATTCGACGAAGCGCACCAGATCCCGGAGACAGCAACGCTTTTTTTCGGCGAGAGCACGTCCACAGCGCAGCTCGTGACACTTGTGCGAGACACCGTGCTCGAATCGGCGTCAGCCGCGAAAGACAGCCGCTCGCTCCCCGATGCGGCACACGCGCTGGAGAAAGCGGCGCGCGATATTCGCCTTGCATTCCCCGAGGAGAGCGGTCGCATGCCGATGCGCGTCGTCGAGAGGAACCGGGAGTTTCAGGATGCGCTCGCACGCGTTCTGAGTCGTCTGGACGCGCTCTCCTGCGAGCTGCAGGAGCACGCTGCACGCAGCGAAGGACTCCAACGCTGCCACGAACGCGTGCTTGCTCTCGCTGAACAGACCGAACGCTGGCGCAGCGGCGTCGATGGGGAGCGTGTGAAATGGATCGAGCTCTTCACGCACTCGCTCCATCTGAATTCCACACCGCTCTCTGTAGCCGACATTTTCGCAAAGCAGGTGCAGGGAAAGGCATGCGCGTGGGTTTTCACCTCGGCCACGTTGTCAGTCGCCCGTGACTTTCAGCATTACTGCAAGGCGCTTGGCCTGAGCGACGCGCGCACGAACAGCTGGGACAGTCCTTTTCTGTACGATTTGCAGGCGCTCCTGTATGTGCCCTCGAAAATGCCCGAGCCCAATACGCCTGAGTACACGCGCGCGGTCATCAACGCCGCGCTGCCGCTGATCGAGGCGAGTGGCGGCCGCGCTTTTTTGCTGTTTACGAGTCTACGCGCGATGCGCGAGAGCCTGGGGTTGTTGCATGACGCATTCCAGGCGCGCCGGCTGGATTTTCCGGTGCTGATGCAGGGGCAGGGCTCGCGTACCGAGCTCCTGGAGCGTTTTCGCGAGCTCGGCAACGCGGTGCTGATCGGCAGTCAGTCCTTCTGGGAAGGCGTCGACGTCAAGGGCGAGGCGCTCTCGCTGGTGGTCATCGACAAGCTGCCCTTCTCGGCGCCGGATGACCCGGTGCTTGCAGCGCGCATCGACAAGCTTAACCAGGAAGGACGCAACGCGTTCCTGGAGCACCAGCTGCCACAAGCCGTCATTACGCTGAAACAGGGCGCGGGCCGCTTGATTCGCGACGAGAACGACCGCGGCGTGCTGATGATTTGCGATCCGCGGCTCTACAGCAAGAGCTACGGCCGCCGCATTCTACAGAGCCTGCCGCCCATGCGGCGAACGCGCCTCGAAGCCGACGCCGTGGCCTTCTTCCGCGGCGAACTCCCGGCGGCCACAGTCTCGAAATCTGCGGCCAACGTAGGCTGACGCGATCTTCCGTACCCAAAGCGTTTTACACGGTCAATGAACGGGGGGACGCAAGTTCTTCGCGTTGCGCTTTCTTAGAATCGCAAGGCGATCGACAGATCGCCGATAGGAAGGGGAGGTTACGGAGGGAAACCTTGGTTTCCCCTGTTCGAGATTACGCGATTCGCGAAGCGAAGAGGTCGTGAACGTCTGAATGCGTGATGCGGACCTCGGCAAACTCTCCGGCTTTGAGTTTTCGCGAGCGCGCGACGTGAACGACACCGTCGATCTCGGGTGCATCGGCCGCTGAGCGCGCTATTGCGCCGTCCTCGGTGAGCTCGTCCACGAGCACAGTCAGGGTCTTGCCGACTTTCTGTTTCAGCCGTGCTGCGCTGATCCGCTCCTGGACTGCCATGAAGCGTGCGCGGCGCTCTTCCTTCACCTCATCAGGCACTGGATCCGGCAAAGCATTGGCGGTCGCGCCATCGACCGGGGAGTAAGCAAAGCAGCCTACGCGATCGAGTTGCGCCTCTTCGAGGAAGCCGAGGAGCTCCTCGAAATCAGCATCGTTCTCCCCGGGGAAGCCGACGATGAACGTGCTTCGAATGGTCAGATCGGGGCAGATCTCGCGCCAGCGACGGATCCGCGTCAGATTATTCTCAGCGCTGGCCGGCCGTTTCATCGCTTTCAGAATGCGTGTGCTTGCGTGCTGAAAGGGCACGTCCAGATACGGAAGAATCCTGCCTTCGGCCATCAACGGTATGACTTCGTCCACGTGCGGGTAGGGATACACATAGTGCAGCCGCACCCAGATGCCCAACTCGCCGAGTGCGCGTGCGAGCTCGGTCATGCGTGTCTTGAGGGGTTTCCCGCCCCAGAAGCCCGTTCGATACTTCACGTCGACGCCGTATGCACTGGTGTCCTGCGACACGACCAGGAGCTCGCGGACACCTGCGTGCGCCAGGGCTTCCGCTTCCTTCATCACGTCTCCGATCGGCCGGCTCACGAGGTCTCCGCGCATCGACGGGATGATGCAGAACGTGCAGCGGTGATTGCAGCCTTCGGCGATTTTCAGATACGCGTAATGCCGCGGCGTGAGCTTGATGCCCTGAGGCGGGACGAGGTCGACGAAAGGATCGTGCGGTTTGGGAAGATGCTCGTGCACGGCGCGCATCACTTCTTCGGTTGCATGCGGCCCGGTAACTGCGAGCACTTTCGGGTGTGTCTGCCGCACCACATCGCCTTTAGCGCCGAGGCAGCCGGTGACAATAACCTTGCCGTTCTCCTCCAGCGCTTCGCCGATGGCCTCGAGCGACTCCTCCACAGCTGAATCGATGAAACCGCACGTGTTGACGACGACCAGGTCGGCGTCTTCGTAAGACGGAGAGATCAGATAACCTTCCGCGCGCAGCTGAGTGAGAATGCGCTCGGAGTCAACGAGCGCTTTCGGGCAGCCGAGCGAGACGAAACCGACTTTTGCGGGCGGGGAGTTGTTCACCGATGATTCAGAAACTGACGTGCAGCGGGCGAATACGATGCGATGGGGGCGTGGCGCAGAAGCTTGTGCGTCAGCTCTTGTTGTCCGAACCGCCGCCTTTCTCGGGCTCCGGCGCGGGCTTGCCCGCCGCGGCGCCGAAATTGGGGAACTGGAAGCTACCGAAAATGTTGCGTGTCTGATTCTGCAGCTGCTGCTGCATCTCCATGAACGCGTTGGCGCTCTGTTCGAGATAGCGGCCCATGAGCCCCTGGATTGCGGGCCCCTGCATCTTCACGAACTCGCTCCACGTCTCTGAGCTGAGCATCGGGTTCTGCCCGAGCACCTGGCGCGACTGGTCCTGCAAGCGCTTCTGGATGTCGATAAAGGTATGGATGTTTTTCTCGAGATAGCTGCCCATCATGCCCTGCATGGCGTTGCCATAGAAGCGGATGATCTGCGAGAGCATGTCGCTCGAGAACATGGGTGCCCCGGTCGCCTCCTCCTCGAGAATGATCTGCATGAGAATGCTGCGAGTAAGATCCTCCTTGCTCTTCGCGTCTTCGACGCGAAAGTCGACGTGATCGAGCACGAGCTTCTTCACGTCGTGCAGCGTGATATAGCTGCTCGTCTCCGTATCGTACAGCCGCCGATTGGGATACTTCTTGATGATTCGCGACGACTGCGACATAGCGAGGGGCCTTGGAGGCATTTGGCGAGCGGCGATTATTTCACAAAGCACTAGCTGTTGCAATTTAAGGGATTGAATAAGCTGACAAAAGTTCCATAGCGGACGCAAGGCGCCGCGCGGAGGCGGCACGTGCCCGTGACAGCTCTCATTGGCTTACCGCGAAGGTTCGGCTGAAGGCGCAGGCCAAGGCTCACGCCATGTGCTGCCCGCCGTTTATCGCAATATTCGCACCGGTCACGAACGCTGCTTCCTCGGAGCACAGATAGGCAACCAGTCCGGCGACTTCCTCGGGCTTGCCCAATCGACCGATCGGGATCTGCGGAACGATTTTCGAATCGAGGATGTCCTTGGGAATCGCCAGTACCATTTTCGTTCCGATGTAGCCGGGCGAAATCGTATTCACCGTCACGCCCTTGCGCGCGTATTCGAGCGCGAGTGCTTTGGTAAAACCATGCATGCCCGCTTTGGCCGCAGAATAGTTCGTCTGGCCAAAAGCGCCTTTCTGTCCGTTGACTGATGAGACGTTGATAATGCGGCCCCAGCCGCGCTCGGCCATGCCGTCGATGACCGGTTTCGTCATGTTGAACACGCTGTCCAGATTCGTCTTCGTCACCGCGTCCCAATTCGGCTTGTCCATTTTGCGGAACGTCATGTCGCGCGTGATCCCCGCATTGTTCACGAGCACGTCTACGGCGCCGATCTCCTTAGCGATTTCCGAAATGGCCCGATTACACGACTCGAAATCCGCAACATCAGCGGCGACTGCGCGGAAGTCGTGACCCTGTTTTTTCATGTCGCTCAGCCACTCGGCCGATTTCTTGTTGCCTGGCGAATACGTCGAGACAACTTTGTATCCCATTGCTGAAAGCTTGATGCAAATCGCTTCGCCCAAACCGCCCATACCGCCGGTAACCACTGCCACTCGCTGTGCCATGATTGTTCTCCAGGAAAAGAGTTTCTGTCTGCAGTCGCTAGCCTGGCGCTTTCTCTTTCACGTATCGCCCAGGCGCGGGCTCGATTTGCGGATAGCTCTCAGTGCCGAGCAGATTGCGTGCCGGCACGCGGTCTCCACCGTGCTGGGCGAGCCACGCGCTCCAGTGCGTCCACCAGCTACCGGGCTGCGACTGCGCGCTCTGAAGCCAGCGGTCCGGATCCTTCGGCAGTTTACCCCCGAGCCAGTAATTACGACGATTGCGTGCCGCGGAATTGATGACACCCGCGATATGCCCGCTGGCGGCGAGAACGAACTCGACCTTGCCGCTGAGGAGCCGCCCGCTGGCGTACGCTGTTTTCCATGGAACGATATGGTCGTCACGCGTCGCCAGAACATAGGCGGGCATGTCGATGCGGCGCAGGTCGACCGGAACATCGCACATTTTCAACTTGCCGGAGCGACACAGGTTGTTCTCGAGGTACATGTTGCGAATGTAGTAGGAGTACATGGAGCCCGGCAGATTGGTGCTGTCACTGTTCCAGTACAGTAGATCGAACGGCGCCGGCGTCTTGCCCTTCAGGTAATTGTTTACGACGTATTGCCAGATCAGATCGTTGGCGCGGAGGCTCGCAAAGGTCAGCGCGAGCTCGCGACCTGGCAGTATGCCGCCGTCGGCAAAATCGATCTCGCGCTTGGTCACGTAGGCCTGGTCGATAAAGACAGAAAGCTCACCGGTGTCGAAGAAATCCAGCATCGTTGCAAGCAGCGTCAGGCTGGATACACCGCCTGCGCCGCGCGCGCGCCGCACGGCGAGGGCACTGCTGAGAAGCGTGCCGCCGACACAGAACCCCAGCGCATTCACTTTCTCGGAGCCCGTGATTGCCTGGGCGACGTCGAGAGCGGGCATCACGCCGCGGGTAAGATAATCGTCCCACGTGGCTTTGCCCATGGACTGAGGCATGTTGCGCCATGACACCATGAAGACGATGTGTCCTGCGTCCACCGCGTAGCGGACGAAAGAGTTATCGGGCTGCAGGTCCAGAATGTAGTATTTGTTGATGCAAGGCGGCACCATGATCAGCGGCCGCTCGAAGACGGTGTCGGTCGAAGGTCGGTACTGAATGAGCTGCATGAAGTCATTTTCGTACACGACGGCGCCTGGGGTCATCGCGAGATTGCGGCCGACTTCGAACGCGCTCTCATCGGTCATGGACACGAGGCCGCGGTCCATGTCGCCCGCGAGATTCTTCAGCCCCTGCGTCAGGCTGTCACCCCGGGTTTCGGCTGCGAGCTTCAGCGCTTCGGGATTGCTCCATGCAAAATTGGCGGGCGATATCGAATCGATGTACTGGCGGGCAAAGAAGGCGAGTTTTTTCTTTGCGTGCGGCTCGAGCTGGGCCGACTCGACGATCTCATTCAGCCATCTGGCGTTGAGCAGGTACGACTGCGCTATGAAACTGAAGTAGGGCTGCTGCCATTCCGGCGCGCGAAAGCGGCGGTCTCCCGCTTCAGCTTCGACGACGTTCGAGAGTGCCTTGTCGGATGGCTGCGAGCTGAACGCGGTCCACAGCTCGAGCTGTTTCTGGTAATAACGGTTCTGAATGTCGAACCAGCGCTGAGCGTCTTGTGCAACACCCGCGGTCAGCGATTGCATGAACTCAGGCGCACCTGGACCAGGGCTGTCGCGGCTGAGCGGCTTTACGACGTTCAGAAGCAGCTGGCGATTGAATTCGGCCAGCGCTTCCATGGGAGATTTGTTCGCGGTGTCCATAGGCTGGGGGATCGCTCAACCCCATTCTAGCCGAACCTCACACGCAAGCACCGCACAGTCGCACGCGGACGACGAGCTGTGTACCTGGCAACCGTAGCCGCAGCATGAGCCCGCTCTTGCCCCGGGGCACAACGAAGGAGCGACTAGCGCTTTCAGGCAATCGAGTGCGCGAGCTCGCCGACGACCCAGATCGTCGCAATTCCGAGCCCGATCAGTACAACCTGTTGGAACGTCGACTTCAGCTCCGGACGGCGATGCAGTCCCGGTATGAGGTCTGCGACCGATACGTACAGCATACTGGCTGCCGCTAGGGCCAGGAACGTAGGTATCAGATTCTGCGCCGTCGTCAGCGTGAAGTAGGCGAGCACGCCGCCAAGCACCATCGCAGTGCTGGACATCAAATTGAGCAACAAAGCTGCCCGTTTCGTGTAGCCGGAGTGCAGAAGGATCAGGAAGTCGCCAACCTCCTGCGGGATCTCATGGGCAATGATCGCGGCTGCGGTTACGAGGCCCAGCTCGATATTCGCGAGGAAGGCTGCAGCGACGAGTATGCCATCAACGAAGTTGTGAAATGTGTCGCCGATCAGGATCATCAGGCCGCTGCGCCCGTGGTCGTGATTGATCTCGACCGGCGGGTCGTGCGCCTCGCATTCTTCCTGGTGGCAGTGACGCCACAAAACCAGCTTCTCGAGCACGAAAAAGAGCAGGATGCCGCCGAGTATCGTTGCCGCTGTCGTCTGTACGCTGGTCGTGATGCTGAAGGCATGCGGCAGCACTTCTATGAAGACCGCTCCGAGCAGCGCCCCCACGGCGTAACTGATCAGCATGGGCACCTGCGCGGCGCTGGCCCTGAGCGCAAAGAGCGAAGCGATGACGACCGAAAGGACGCCGCCGAGCAACGTCACGGCAACAATCCAGGAGAGGGTGCTCATGAAGCGGTTTTCAAGACGACGGAGCGCGCTGAGGAACAGCGAAGCGGCGCATTATACCTGCGCGCGTGGCCCGAGTTGCACCGGCAAGGACGTCAACTCAGGCTATGCGAAGAGTCTCCTCTTGCGTGATGCCAAAGGAATAGCGCTTGCCGTCGTCCGATCATTCTTCACGCCATATGAGCGCTGCCATGCGCCCAGTCGCCTTATCGCGCCGGTACGAGTAGAAGCGTTCAGCGTCGGAGTACGTACACATGCCGCCCCCGTAGATGTGCGTCACACCGCAGCGTGTGAGTGCACGTCTGGCGAGAGCGAAAAGATCGGCAAGCCATTTCCCGGGCGTGTGCCGCCCGAAAGCGTTTGCGGCTTCCGGATCGCGTGCGATGAATGCCGCGTAAACATCGTCACCAACTTCGAATGCGGTGGGCCCGATGCCTGGACCGATATAGGCGAGCAGATCAGTGCTTGCGATGCCGCTTCGTAGAATCTCGTCAACCGTGTTTGCGATGACACCGGCAGCAAGGCCGCGCCATCCAGCGTGTGCTGCGGCGACGATCGTGCCTGAGCGATTCGTGAAGAGCACGGGGAGACAGTCCGCGATCAGGATTGCGCACACCGTCCCTGCCTCGCGTGCCATGGAAGCATCGGCTTCAATCCGCTCGGTCTGCGCGTCGGCTATGACCACGTGTGCGCCGTGCACCTGCTTCAGCCATTTCGGGGTGCGTGGGAGGAGGCCCTGCAGGCGCGCGTGGTTTGTTCGCACTGCTGCATGATCGTCAGCGGTGGCGAAGCCGAGATTCAGGCTTGAATAAGGGCCCGTGCTGACACCGCCTGCGCGCGTTGTTATAAGCGCTTTCACATGAGGCGGGGCCGGCCAGTCCGGGATGATGCAATCGCTGGGCATGAGCTCATGCATGCGACGTGTGCCCTTCAAACGTCTTGATCAGGCGCTGCATATCATCGGGTATTGGCGCATTCCAGGTCATCGTCTGACGCGAGCCCGGGTGAATGAGGCCGAGCTGCTGCGCGTGCAAGGCCTGGCGCTCGAAGTTATCAGCACGCTTATCCGTGCGTTTGCCATACACTGGATCTCCGACGATCGGGTGCCCGATCGATGCGAGGTGCACGCGGATCTGATGGGTGCGACCGGTTTCGAGCCGGCACTCGAGCAGAGTCGCGTCTAAGTAGCGAGCAACGACGTGATAGTGCGTGATCGCGGGTTTGCCGCGCGCGACGACCGCCATTCGCGTCCGGCTGACGGGATGGCGGCCGATCGGCGCTTCGATTTTGTCATCGCGGGGGACGACACCTCGTGCAAGAGCGGCGTAAATCCGTCGCACCGTGTGTGCCTGGAGCTGTCTGACCAGATCGGTCTGTGCTGTCAGTGTCTTGGCGACCACGAGTAGGCCGCTCGTGTCCTTGTCCAGCCGATGCACGATCCCGGCACGCGGGACCTCGGAAAGCGCTGGTGCATGCTGCAGCAGCGCATTGAGGAGTGTTCCTTCCCAATTGCCGCTGCCCGGATGCACTACGAGGCCAGGCGGCTTGTTGATCACGATCAGGGTGTCGTCTTCGTACACGACATCGAGGGGTATGTCCTGCGGCAGGTAGGCGAGAACTTTGGGATCGGTCGTCGGGTCGATACGCAGTCGCTCCCCGCCCCATACGGGGTCGCTGGGATCGGCGCTGCGGCCTTCGACGCTCACGCGGTGATCCCGCACCCACCTCGTGAGACGGCTGCGGGAGTGCTCGGGCAACAACCGGGCAAGCGCCTGATCCAAGCGCAGGCCAGCGCAATCCGACGGCACCACCAGGTTCAGAGGATCGTTCGCCACAGGTGCGCTATAATTTTGTTTTCCGAGGGGTTTTTGCATGGTTAGACGTAGTTTAGCGGCAATCCTGATGCTGATTCTGGGCTGGACGCTCGCCTCATGCGGCATGCTGAAGGACGACAATGACGAGACCAAAGGATGGTCCGCCGCCAAACTCTATTCCGAGGCCAAATCCAATTTGAACGATCGCAACTTCACGACCGCGATCAAGTACTACCAGAAGCTCGAGGCGCGTTATCCATACGGGCGCTTTGCACAGCAGGCCCAGATTGAAGTTGCTTACGCGCACTACAAAGATAACGAGACCGCACTCGCGATCGCTGCGGCCGACCGTTTCATCAAGATGCATCCGGGCCATCCGAACGTCGACTACGTTTATTACCTCAAGGGGCTCGCGAATTTCAACGAAGACCTTGGAATCCTGGGATTCATTTCAAATCAGGACATGACGGAGCGCGATCCGAAAGCGGCCGCGGATGCCTTCGACGCTTTCAACGAAGTGGCGAAGCGCTTTCCCGACAGCAAATACACGCCGGACTCGGTCGCCCGCATGAAATACCTCGTGAACGCGCTCGCTTCACATGAGGTGCATGTCGCGCGCTACTACCTGAAACGCGGGGCTTACGTCGCTGCAGTCAATCGTGCGCAGTATGCGTTGAAAACGTACCCGCAGGCACCGGCGAACGAAGAAGGACTCGTCATTCTGGTCAAGTCCTACGACGCGCTCGGCATGAAAGATCTGCGAGACGACGCCGAGCGTGTAATGCTCAAAAACTTTCCAAATAGCCGCTACGTCAAAGGCGATGGCCCGCGGCGTGATACTTCGTGGTGGCAGATCTGGAACTGGTAAGTCCCTAATCGCGAACGCAGTCATGGGAGCGCGCCGTGCTGGATGCTCGACGCATCGAAGCGCCCGCGCCTCTACTTCACCGTGGACTGGTTACCATCAACGCGACAGCCGCTTGACCACGGCGATGAATTCGTCGACCGCATGGCCGCCGCGGCCTGCCTGAATCGCGGATTGAACGCAGCCGTGCGCATGGTCTTCGAGTAACTGCATCGCTACGGCATCGAGGGCGGAGCGGACAGCGGCAATCTGAGTCAGCACGTCGACGCAATACCGATCCTCCTCGATCATCCCGGCAACACCGCGCACCTGGCCTGCGATACGATTGAGTCGCTTCAAGAGTGCGTCGCGGTGCGGCTGCCGAACCTGCGTTGATGTCTTCGACGCAGTCTTGCGGTGTTCGTCAGGATGCGACTTCAAAGCCGGCACCTTCTATCGCCGAGCGCAGGCGCGTCGGGTCGACCCGTTCCGGCGCGTACTCTACCGTCGCCTGCTGTTGCTGGAGCGAGACGTCGACTTTGCCCACGCCGTCCAGTTGTTTCAGCACACGCTGCACGCTTGCCACGCAGCCGCCGCACGTCATGCCTTTGACACCCATCGTGATCGTTGCCATCTCATCTCCTTTAATTTACGTCAGCCGTGGACGTGATGCAGGACCCACGCGCTGTACGCAATAACGCGATCCGCTACACGGCTGACTGCTGACCGCTCACGGGTTTCCATCTCTTCAGCATCAACGAATTAGTGACCACCGATACCGAGCTCAACGCCATCGCGGCGCCCGCAATCACCGGGCTGAGCATACCGATCGCCGCGAGCGGGATGCCGAGCACGTTGTAGAAGAAGGCAAAAAAGAGATTCTGTCGGATCTTGCTGAGCGTGCGCCGCGACAACGCGATCGCGTGCAGCACGCTCATCAAGTCGTCGCGCATCAGAGTGATATCCGCCGCATTGACGGCGACGTCGGACCCCGCACCCAACGCGAAGCTCACGTCGGCGGCCGCAAGCGCCGGCGCGTCATTGACGCCGTCGCCGACCATTCCGACTTTATGACCTTCTTCCCTGAGCGCGTTGACACGGCGCGCTTTGTCACCGGGCAGCAGTTCCGCTTCGAAGCGGGTGATTGCAGTGTCCCGGGCCACGGCAGCCGCGGTGAGCATGTTATCGCCGGTCATCATGATGACATCGATGCCGATACGCTGAAGCGCCTCGACGGCGGCACGTGAGCTCGGCCTTACGGGATCCGCGATCGCCAATACGCCGATAGGCTGGCGTTCACGTGCAACTACGATTACCGTTTTACCGTGCTGCTGCAGTGCGCCGATGACGGTTTCGTCCAGCGGAATGTCCTGTTCAGCCATGAAGCGCGGTGAGCCGAGCATTACCTCGGTGCCATCGACTTTTGCGCGTACGCCTTTGCCGGGAATGGCGTTGAAGTCCGTGACCGCGTGCACCGGAATGCGGGAGAGGGCTGCGCGATTCTCGATTGCGCGAGCGAGTGGATGCTCCGAGCCGTGCTCGACACTGGCGGCGAGGCGCAGCACCTCGGCTTCGTCGTAATCGTTGAGCGGTACGACATCGGTTACGGCCGGCCTGCCCAGAGTGAGGGTTCCCGTCTTGTCGACAACGAGAGTGTCTATTCTCCCAGCGATCTCGAGCGCAGCAGCGTTGCGGATGAGGATACCGGCGCGCGCGCCTCTGCCGCTGGCCACCATGACTGCGGTTGGAGTTGCAAGTCCGAGAGCGCAGGGACACGCGATCACCAGCACAGCTACAGCATGGATCAGCGCTGTAGCTGCGTCACCCGTTATCCACCATGTCGTCGCAAGCGTGACGGCGGCGATGAGGAGGACTGCCGGGACGAAGATACCGGACACCTTATCCGCGAGCCGCTGTATCGGCGCCTTCGAGCCCTGCGCTTCCTCGACGAGCCGGATGATGGCAGAGAGTGCGGTATCTGAGCCGACGCCTGTTGCGCGACACCGCAACAGGCCCTGAGTATTGCTGGTCGCTGCAAAGACGCGCGTGCCTTGTTTTTTCGTTACGGGCAGGCTTTCACCGGTAAGCATCGATTCGTCGACGCTCGAGCTGCCATCGAGCACCACCCCGTCCACGGGCACGCTGTCTCCCGGCCGTACCACGAAGATGTCACCGACGTGCATCTCGGATACTGGAACGTCGACGAGCGCACCACCGCGTTCTACACGCGCGCTGCTCGGCTGGAGCTTCATCAGCTGCTCGATCGCTGCGGAAGCGCGTGCTTTCGCCTTGGCTTCGAGGAGCTTGCCGAGCAGGATGAACGTGATGATGGTGGTGCTTGCCTCGAAATAGACGTCGAGCGGCCAGTTCAGAGCAACCACGGCTGCGCTGTACACGTACGCAATGGTGGTGCCGAGCACGATGAGCACGTCCATGTTGGCGCCGCCCCCGCGCAGCGCGTGCCAGGCGCTGATGTAGAACCGTCTCCCGATCCAGAACTGAACCGGCGTGGCGAGAAGCAACTGCGACCATGGCGGAATGAGGCCATGCGATGTACCCATGAACATCGCAAACATCTGCGTGATGAACGGGAGTGTCAGCGCGAAAGACATGTAGAAACGCGCGAGCTCGTGCCGGTAGGCGGCGTCCTGCCGCGCCGTTTCATGTGCACGTCCGCTCGCATCGATCGGACGCGCGTCGTAACCTGCTTTGCGCACCGCCGCGATGACCCCCGCTAAGTCCGAGTCATCAGTCGTATAACGGACTCGCGCTTTCTCAGCAGCGAAATTGACGTTCGCCGAAACACCAGGAAGGCGATTCAGCACGCGCTCGATTCGTGCGGCACAGGCCGCGCAGGTCATGCCGTCAAGGGCGAGATCAACCGTTTCGCGCGATTGATGCGCGACCTGCGAGGGTGCGCGCACAGCTGTTGCGGGCGTAGTAACCATGCTTCTCACTGTATACCCGGTAGGGGTATCAATCAATCGCAAAAAAAACCGCGCCCTCAGCGCGGTTTCGTTGCGACGCACCCTTTAGTCGCGCACCAGGCTTCCCTACACGACACGCACTTTGTCACCCGTTTGCACACCGGGGGCCGCTGCGTAATTGAAGGTTCGAACACGCCCGTCGTTCATACGCACTGCCACGACGTAGTGGGTTTTTGACTTGTATCGCCGCTCTATTTCCGTTCCCGCCGCGGCGCCGCCGGCAGCACCCAGAACCGTGGCGATGGTGTTACCGCGTCCATTTCCGATCTGATGTCCCACCACGCCGCCGAGAAGGCCGCCCGCGGCCGGACCGATCAGGCCTGCTTCGCCTTGTTCCTTCACACCGCGCACGGAAACAACGGATCCACAATTCGCGCATTCGCGTGTTGCTGCGGCCAGGGCCTGGCCGGACACAGTTCGCGACGGGGCGGCGCTCTCAGTGCTGCCGACAGCCGGTGCGGGTGCTTTTTTCGTTGGCGGCACCTGTTCGGCGACCTCACTGCGCGCGGCCGCACTGGGCGCTGTGGGCGCGTAGGCGTTCTGCGCAGCTGCGACGCTGTCCTGCGGAGGCGCTGCAGTCATGGAGGCGAGTTCGCCAGTTGCTGCGCGCTCCTTTGCGATCGGGCTGGGCACGATGCCGGTCATGACGCCTATCGCAAGCAGGCAGGTCAGGATCAGCGTGGTTGCGGCGATTACGATAAGTGGACTGGTCGAAGAACGCGTATCTAGCATATGGGCCTCCTGTGTATCTGGGTACGACAGCGGGCGTGTATGGCAGGTGCCGCAGCTTTACGGATGGCTACCCGCAGTTACATCGAGATACAAATGGATGTCGCCGCCTGCCGACACGCGAGCCATAAAACTATCGTAAATACTGGAGCAAAACTGAGGCCGGCTCTGTGCGGCCGATGCATGCGCGGCTCTCTTTGCGAGAGCGTTGCGGCGACGCTCCAATCAACTCTGCAGCTCTGGAAGGCTGCGGAACTGGTCGAGCGATTCGGGGTTGGCGAGCGCTTCGAGATTCTTCACGGGCTGTCCGTGCACGACGTTCCTGACGGCGAGCTCGACGATCTTGCCGCTTTTGGTTCTCGGAATGTCGCTGACTTGCACGATCCGCGCTGGAACGTGCCGCGGCGTCGCGTTGTTGCGGATCTGGGTGCGTATCCTCTGCATCAGGGGCTCATCGAGCATGAGGCCCTCGCGTAGGTGCACAAACAGCACGACGCGCACGTCATGGTCCCAATCCTGTCCGATCGCGAGGCTTTCGACGACCTCGTCGAGGCGCTCGACCTGCCGGTAGATCTCCGCTGTGCCGATCCGTACGCCGCCCGGGTTCAACACTGCATCAGAGCGGCCGTAGATGACGAGACCGCCGTGTTCTGTCAACTCGACGTAATCGCCGTGACACCAGACACCCGGAAAACGCTCGAAGTACGCCGCATGGTAGCGTGCGCCATCGGGATCGTTCCAGAAGCCGACCGGCATCGACGGGAACGACGCAGTACACACGAGCTCGCCTTTGTGTCCGCGCACCGGCCGTCCCTCGTCATCGTACACCTCCACTTTCATGCCGAGGCCGCGGCATTGCAGCTCGCCGCGCCACACCGGGCCGATCGGGTTGCCGAGCGCGAAACACGAAATGATGTCGGTGCCGCCAGAGATCGACGCGAGCTGCACGTCGTGCTTGATGCTGTCGTAAACGTAGTCGAATCCTTCCGGCGCAAGTGGAGAGCCCGTGGACAGCACGGTTTTCATCGATTCCAGATCGTGTGTCTTCCTCGGCTGCAGGCCGAGCTTGGCTGCAGCGTCGAGATATTTCGCCGACGTGCCGAATACCGAAACGTGCTCGGCTGCGGCGTAGTCGAAGAGGATGCGCCCATCCCCCGCAAACGGAGAGCCGTCGTACAGCAGCACTGTCGCCTCCGAGGCGAGCGATGACACGAGCCAGTTCCACATCATCCAGCCGCACGTCGTGAAATAGAAAAGACGGTCACCGGGTTTCAAATCCGTGTGCAGCCGGTGTTCTTTGAGATGCTGAAGGAGGGTGCCGCCTGCGCCATGGACGATGCACTTCGGCACGCCTGTCGTTCCCGACGAGAACATGATGTACAGGGGATGGTTGAAGGGCAGCCGCTCAAACTCGATTTCGCGGCCATCGAAAGGCGCGATGAAATCCTGCATAGTCGTGCCGCCACGAATGTCTGCGATGTCCGCTCGCGGACTAACATAGGGAACGATCACGGTACGTTCGACCGAGGGCAGCTTAGCGAGGACTTCGCGGATGCGCGGCAACACGTCTATCGTCTTGTTGGCGTAAAAATAGCCGTCTGCCGCGAAAAGAATCTTGGGTGCGATTTGCCCGAAGCGGTCAAGGATGCCCTGGGCACCGAAGTCCGGCGAGCACGATGACCAGATGGCGCCGAGGCTCGTGGTCGCGAGCATGGCGGATACCGCAGCAGGCATGTTGGGCAGATACCCTGCCACGCGGTCTCCGGCGACGACGCCAGCGGCGCGCAAGGCCTGAGCGAGCCGGGAGACTTCTGCATAGAGCTCCGCATACGTCATGCGGCTCTTTACGCGGTCTTCCCCCCAGAAGATGAGCGCGGGCGCATCGTCGCGTCGGCGCAACAGGTTTTCAGCGAAATTGAGGCGCGCTTCAGGGAACCAGCGGGCGCCCGGCATGTGCCCTTTGTCGACTACGACCGTGTTCCCGGCCGTTTCGGCGATTACGCCGCAGTACGACCACACAGCCTGCCAGAAAAGCTCGGGCTCGCTGATCGACCAATCGTAGGCTTCGGCGTAGTCGCGTACAGGCACGCGATGACGCTCGCCTACGAATCCTATGAACTCAGTGATATTAGCGCCGGCGATGCGTTCCGCTGACGGCGCCCACATCGGCTTGTCCACAGCTCCTCCGTGCTTCCATTATGGTGTTGCACTCACTGATTATGCCTTACCGGTCAGGTCCTCCGGCTGATGCTCAGGCCGCATCTGCGGAAACAGGATGACGTCGCGTATCGATGCGCTGTCGGTCAGCAGCATCACCAGCCGGTCGACGCCGATGCCGGCGCCGCCGGTGGGCGGTAAACCATATTCGAGTGCGCGTATGTAATCCGCATCGAAGTGCATCGCTTCCGCATCGCCTGCGTCTTTCTGTTTCACCTGCTCCAGAAAGCGAGCCGCCTGGTCCTCGGGATCGTTGAGCTCCGAGAAGCCGTTTGCAATTTCCCGTCCTGCAATATAAAGCTCGAAGCGCTCGGTGATCTCGGGTCGCTTGTCGCTGCGCCGCGCGAGGGGTGAGACTTCGGCGGGATAATCCAGGATGAACGTGGGCTGGAAAAGATCCTGCTCGGTCGTATGCTCGAACAGGGAAAGCTGCAATCCGCCCAACCCATCCGAAGGTTTGTAGGACGCTCCGAGCTGTTTCAAACTGGCCATGAGCGCTTCGCGGTCATTCAGCAGCGCGTCGTCGTACTCGGGATGATACTTCTTGATCGCATCGGTAATGCTGAGCCGGTCGTACGGTTTGGACAGGTCGATTTCCTTGCCCTGGTAAGTGACTATCTTAGTGCCGATTGCGTCCTGCGCCACTTCGCCAAACATCCCCTCTATCAGCGCCATCAGATACTGATAATCAGTATAGGCCGCATAGAACTCGAGCATGGTGAACTCGGGGTTGTGACGCGTCGAGATGCCTTCGTTACGGAAGTTGCGATTGATTTCAAAAACTTTTTCGAATCCGCCGACGACGAGACGCTTGAGATAGAGCTCCGGCGCAATGCGCAGATACAAGTCCATGTCGAGCGCGTTGTGATGCGTCGCAAACGGCCGCGCCGCGGCGCCTCCCGGAATCGGCTGCATCATCGGCGTCTCGACCTCGAGAAAACGCCTGTTGATCAGGAAATTGCGCAGCC
Source organism: Betaproteobacteria bacterium (assembly GCA_028291945.1). GTDB lineage: Bacteria > Pseudomonadota > Gammaproteobacteria > Burkholderiales > SG8-41 > JAQGMV01. Next base: position 10,957 of record JAQGNH010000137.1, on the reverse strand, counting down.
CCTGCACGATTCGCGTGCGCTGCACGAAGGTCAGCCGCGTCTCTTCGCTCATGATGAGATCGACGTAGCGTTGTCGGTAACGCTGCTCCTGATCAGTCAGGCCGTGAAATTTTTCGGGCAGCGGGCGCAGCGACTTCGCGAGCATCCATAATTTCTTGACACGCACGGTCACTTCGCCGGTCTTGGTCTTGAAGAGCACGCCTTCCGCGCCGATGATGTCACCGACGTCCCAATGCTTGAACGCCTCGTGCTCGGCTTTCCCCGGGTAGCTGTCGGTTACATAGAGCTGAATCTGTCCGCTCATGTCCTGAACAGTGGCAAAGCTTGCTTTTCCCATCACGCGCTTGAGCATCATGCGGCCTGCGACACGAACCACGACGGGTTTCATGTCCATCGAGTCGCGGTCGGTCTCGTCGTACTTTTCGGTCAGCTCCGCCGCGAGGTGTGCGCGTTTGAAATCGTTCGGGTACGCGTTGCCCTTCGCGCGCAAGGCCTTCAGCTTCTCGCGCCGCTCCTCGATGACCTGATTCGTATCGAGCAGGTCAGTCTGCCGCTCTTCAGATTGTGAAGGCTGGGCGCCCATTGCATCGGCTTGTGTGTTTTTCGAGTCAGTCACGGGTCACGCCTTTCGGTCTATAGGCCCTGCTTCAGGCTCGCAGTGATGAAAACGTCGAGATCGCCGTCCAGCACGGACTGGGTATTGCCGATTTCGACGTTGGTGCGCAGATCCTTGATGCGCGATTGGTCCAGTACGTAGGAGCGGATCTGATGCCCCCAGCCGATGTCCGTCTTGCTGTCTTCGAGCGCCTGCTTTTCTTCGTTGCGCTTGCGCAGCTCGAGATCGTACAGGCGGGACTTGAGCAACGCCATCGCCTCCGCGCGGTTGCGATGCTGCGAGCGGTCACTCTGGCACTGCACAACAATGCCGCTCGGCAGATGCGTGATGCGCACGGCAGAATCCGTTTTGTTGATGTGCTGACCCCCCGCACCGGACGCCCGATAAGTGTCTACCCGCAGATCGGCCGGGTTGATTGCAACCTCGATCGTTTCGTCCACTTCCGGGTACACGAATACGCTTGCGAATGAGGTGTGACGCCGGTTGTTGGCATCGAAAGGCGACTTGCGCACCAGCCGATGTACGCCGCTCTCGCTGCGCAGGTGGCCGAACGCGTAATCTCCAGTCACTTTGAACGTCGCACCTTTGATACCGGCCACATCTCCCTGCGATTCTTCGAGCACCTCGGCTTTGAAGCCCTTGCGCTCGCAATAGCGCAGGTACATGCGCTCGAGTATTGCCGCCCAGTCCTGGGCCTCCGTACCGCCTGAGCCCGCCTGGATGTCGACAAAGCAGTTGTTCGGGTCAGCCGGGTTGCTGAACATGCGGCGAAACTCGAGATCGGCGACCGAGCGCTCGAGCAGGTTGGCATCGTCATTGACGCTCGTCAGGGTTGCGTCATCGCCTTCGTCGCGCGCGATCTCGAAAAGCTCTTTCGCATCCCGCACGCCAGCACCCAGGTGCTCGAGCGTCTCGACTACGCCTTCTAGCGTCTTGCGTTCCTTGCCGAGGTCTTGGGCGCGCTGGGGATCGTTCCAGATTTCGGGGTCTTCTGTGAGCTTGTCGACTTCGCTCAGGCGCAGCTTCTTCGCGTCGAAGTCAAAGATACCTCCGCAGCTCTGCGGCGCGGCTCTCGACGTCGTCCAGGCGCTTGGCGATGAGGTTGATGTGCTCGGCTTCCATGGTGTGTCCAGCAAAAACGCCAATTATACCGTGCCCCCGTCGCAGAGCCTTGTTCTAAGCCGTGCAAGGATGAGATTTACTGCACGGGCGGAGGATGCAAACGGAACCGACCTTTGGCACGATCACGCAGGGCTCGTGCTTGGTAACCTTAGGAAGTTCTTTCTCCGCGGCTCATATTGTTTTCATGCGGCTACAACCGGCCGCCAATGCTGGAGCGTGAGTTGCAGCGCCTCGGTGCCGTTGAACTCGTTTACGTCGAGGCGGTACACGGCCTCGATGTGCGGCGGGACCGGGTCACACGCGCCGAATAGCATCGCATCGAAGATGCGTCCGGACCGAGAAAGCTTGAGCTTGACGTGACGACCGCCTACGACGCGTTGGGCCGCGACGTCGAAGCCATCGCAGAAGCACGGCTCTGGAAAGCCATGGCCCCAGACCGCCTGCCCAATTGCGCGAGCCGACTCGAGCGTCGCGTCGTGCATCTCGAGTGAGCCATCCGTGTCGACCTGGCGCTCCAGATCGGCTGCACTGATGAGAAACCGCGCGACCTCTTCGAACGCGGCGCGGAAAACGCCGAAATCGCTCTCCCGCAGCGTGAGCCCCGCTGCCGCGGCATGACCGCCAAAACGGAGGATCAGGTCTGGATGGCGTTTCGCGACGAGATCGAGCGCATCACGGAGGTGCAAACCGCGGATCGCGCGTCCCGAACCTTTGATCTCTCCGGCATTCCCGCGCGCGAAGGCAATCACCGGACGATGGAAGCGATCCTTCAACCGCGAAGCGACGATACCGATGACACCCTGGTGCCATTCGGCATCGAACAGGACGATCGCGTATTCGTCTTCTACTTCCGCATTGATGGAGGCGAGAGCCGATTCCTGCATATCGCCTTCGATCGCGCGCCGCTCCCGGTTGAGCTCATCGAGCTGGCGGGCGATCGTTTGCGCACGCGCAGGATCGTCGGTGATGAGACATTCGATGCCGAGCGACATGTCGGTAAGGCGCCCGGCGGCATTGAGGCGCGGTCCGAGACAGAAGCCAAGATCGTATGCGCCGGCACGATCGGGGTCGCGCCCGGCTGCCGCAAATAGCGCGGCGATCCCGGCCTGCATGCGGCCTGCCCGTATGCGCTTCAAGCCCTGCTGTACCAACACGCGATTGTTCGCATCGAGTCGCACCACATCGGCAACGGTGCCGAGCGCGACGAGGTCGAGTAGCACCGCCATTGCGGGCTCGCGGTCCAGTGCGCCACGGCGGCGAAGCTCGGCGCGCAGTGCAAGCATGAGATAGAACATCACCCCGACTCCCGCCAGATTCTTGCTGGGAAAGGTGCAATCGGGTTGATTGGGATTGACGATGCACCACGCATCGGGCAGCCGGTCCGCAGGCAGGTGATGATCCGTGATGAGCACGCGCATGCCGAGCCGGTTCGCTTCGGCGACGCCTTCGATGCTGGCGATCCCGTTATCGACCGTAATCAGGACATCGGGTTTCGTCTTCTCATATGCGAGACGCACGATTTCGGGCGTGAGCCCATAGCCGTACTCGAAGCGGTTCGGGACGAGGTAATCGACGTGGGCGCCAAAGGCTCGCAGCGCACGCAAGCCGACGGCGCACGCAGTCGCTCCGTCCGCGTCGTAATCCGCCACGATCACGAGCCGCGCGTGCGCGGCGATCGCGTCGGCGAGCAAATGCGCCATTTCAGCGAGATTCAACATCGAATCGAGGGGATGCAGCCGCGTGAATGCATCGTCGAGCTCGACGGCTTCGGCGACCCCTCGGGCAGCGTAGATGCGCGCGAGCAGCGGATTGCAGCCCGCCGCGCGCAGGTGTGCTACCGCATCGACAGGCACTGCGCGTTGAACGATCAGTGGAGCTTTCATGCGTAAGTGGAAAGCGGCGCGGGGCGTTTCCACACCTTCAGCAAGTCGGCGCGACCCACCACGAAATCGCAGCAGTGCGTGTCGCCCAGTGCGACCAGCGTGATCTGGCTAAATTGTCCTTCACGCAGCGCGCGGATCAGTGGGGCAAACCATTGCAGCTCCAAAGCTGCAATACGTGAGCGCCAAGCGTCAATGTCCTGATATGCGTAAGCCGTTGCGAGATCCTCCATCGTAATCAGATGGCGGTCGCTCGCTCCACGCGAATGTAGAGCGCCGGCTAGCCATTCATCGGCCTTCGCAGGTACCGCCGCCGTCGGTGTACCTGCGGCCGCCGCGATCGCGGTTGCGTTCGCGTTGTCGCTCCAGAGGTACTCATAATGTCCGCCAGACGCGGCAGGACGCATGCCGCCACCCCAGAACCAGACGCTGTTCAGCGGCGGCTCGCCCCGTGCCTCACGAGCTTCATTGGTCGCGTGCTCGTGCAACAGCATCTGGATCTCGTTGAACAGCGTATGCCAGACAAGCGCGTCTCCCCCGGAAGGCAAATAGCGTTGAACGTCTCTGCCGGCAACCTCACTCACGCTGTGCGTCACGAGCGCGGGCGTGCTAGAGAGCTTCACGTACCATCGCTTGGGGTGGTACGCATGAAACACGATCCCGGATTCAGCAAAATGCGTGTTGAGCGTTAGCACCAGCGATTGCGCCTCGTCCTCGTTGATGCCGAACAGCGCGTTGTCGACGAGCGCCAGCCGGTCTCGCGTTACTTTCAGGTGTACAGGATCGGCTCGCAGCCAGTAGTCAGTGCCAGGTTCGGCGCCATCGAAAGCAAGCGTGAGCGGTGCAATGGGCCAGTCCTGCTGCCGCTCGACGTTGAATGCCCGGCACATCCAGACTTCAGGCGTGAGGGGAGGAGTGCGTTCGACACGTGCGCGCGCGAGAAGCTTCGTCAGTGCTGGCAGCGCCAGTCCTTCCGTGACGGCAGCCGCGGTTACGCCTGGCCAGACGAGATGCGGGATGAGCAGCGTGCATTGCATGGCAGGCGCGAGGATGGCGCGGAGTTTAACACGCTGAAAGTCCGTGAGCTGTGAGCCGTGAGCTGTGAGCCGTGATTCGTGATTCGTGATTCGTGAGGCATAGGCTGTGACCATGAGCCGTGAGTCGGGAAGCGTGCAGCGGAGTCAAGTTGCAGCAAGACGTTCGCCTTCGGTTTTTCGACTCACGGCTCACGCCCCCCGACTCACGGCTCACGCCCCCCGACTCACGCCTCTCGAATCACGGCTCACGCCTTACGGCTCACGGGTTGTTATGGCACACTCACGCCTTTCGTTTTGCACCCCGCCAGTGAATTCATACGAGTTGTTCATCGGGCTGCGCTATACGCGCTCCCGTCAGCGTACGCGTTTCATCTCGGTTATCTCGCTCATTTCGATCGTTGGCATCGCGCTCGGCATGACCGTGCTGATTACGGTGCTTTCGGTCTTCAATGGTTTTCAGCGCGAAGTACGAACGCGCATGCTGAGCGCGGTTGCACACATACAAGTGAGCGGAATCAACGACACGCTTGCGGACTGGCCGAAGGTCGCCGAGCTTGTAAAGACAAATCCCGAAGTCATAGCCGTGGCGCCTTACGTGAGCGCACAAGGCCTGTTGACGAGCGGCGGCAATGTGCGCGGTGCTTTCCTGCGCGGAGTGGTCCCCGAGCTCGAGGACACGGTGGACGATCTCGGACGCAACATGCGCCGCGGGCAGCTCTCGGCATTGAAGCCCGGAGAATTCAGCATCATTCTGGGAGAGCCGCTGGCGCGCGCGCTCGGTGTTGTCCCAGGGGACGTGATCGTGCTCGTCGCCCCGCAAGGGACGGTGACACCCGCGGGGGTGGTGCCACGGCTGCGCCAGTTCACCGTGGTCGGAACTTTCAACGTCGGGCACTACGAGATCGACTCGACGCTCGCGCTGGTGCATATGGAAGACGCGCAGCGCCTGTATCGCCTTGGCGACCTGGTGAGCGGCATACGATTGAAGCTCGACGATCTTTTCAGGGCGCCGGCCGTTGCCCGCGATTTGCAGCGCATACTGCCGCCGAATCTGACGGCGATCGACTGGACGCGCATGAACGCAACGTATTTCCGCGCGGTGGACCTGGAGAAACGCATGATGTCGCTGCTGCTGTTCTTCATCATCGCCATCGCCGCATTCAATCTCGTTTCGAGCCTTTTCATGGTGGTGAAGGAAAAGAACGCGGACATCGCGATCCTGCGCACGCTCGGTGCCTCGCCCGGCGGCGTCATGCGCGTGTTCATGATCCAGGGCACGATCATCGGAGTCGTCGGCGTGTTCTTCGGCATCGTTTTCGGCGTGTTGGGCGCGCTCAACGTGGATGTGATCGTGGGCTTCGTCGAGCATGTCTTCGGCTTCAAGTTCCTGCCGGTCGACGTGTATCAGATCAGCGACCTTCCTTCCGAGTTGAGAGAGTCGGACGTCATCGTCACTGCCGTCATTGCATTTACCCTGTCTACGCTCGCCACGATTTATCCGAGTTGGCGCGCATCGAAAGTCAATCCGGCCGAGGCGCTGCGATATGAATAGCGTCGCGGCCGGCGGCCCGGTAATCGCATGCCGGGACTTGTACAAGATATACATGCAGGGCAAAGTCGAAGTGCCGGTGCTGATGGGCGTAAACCTGGAGATCCAGCCGGGAGAGCGTGTCGCGATCGTCGGCGCGTCCGGCTCGGGCAAGAGCACGCTTCTCCATCTGCTGGGCGGCCTCGATGAGCCGACGCGAGGCGAGATCCGCGTTCTCGGTGCGGACATACGGCAACAGAGCGAAGCGGAACGCGGTGCAACCCGCAACCGTGCGCTGGGCTTCGTTTATCAGTTTCACCACCTGCTTCCGGAATTCAGCGCGCTCGAAAACGTCGCAATGCCTCTGCTCATCCGCCGCATGGCGAAGAACGACGCATACAAGGCGGCCGGCGATATGCTGGGCGAAGTGGGGCTATCGCATCGGCTCACCCATACGCCGGGCGAACTCTCAGGCGGCGAGCGCCAGCGCGCCGCATTGGCACGCGCGCTCGTGACACGTCCGGTTTGCGTGCTGGCTGACGAACCCACCGGCAATCTCGACCGGCATACCGCTGAATCGGTGTTCGAGCTGATGATGCACCTGAATCAGACGTTGGGCACGAGCTTCGCGATCGTCACCCACGATCACGAGCTTGCTTCGCGCGCCAATCGCGTGCTGCGGCTCGTCGACGGCGTTCTCCATACAAACTAGGCAACTCTGCGGACCTCGAGCACGCCCGAGACGACCGCGTCAGCGTAAAACTTCTCGTCATCAAGCGCCTGCGTGATGACGAAGTGGCGGGCAGAGCGTTTAATCAGTATGGGCGCAATCGTCGCTGCTCCGATGATGCTCAAGCCGGTCCACAGCCAACCGGTTAATGCGAGGGCGACGCCGAGCCCGAGTACAGGCAGCATGAAGAGCGGCAGCAGCAATCGGGAGCTCAGGTAACGCGCAGCGGCAGTGCTGTCGATATCGACGCGGACAGATCCGGAGCGGTAGGCCTCGATGAAGTCAGCGTGGCTCATTCGCGCAAAGTCACCTGAATTTCAGACCGACGCGCGCCACGCGGCCATTCACGACTTCGCGCACTACGAGCTCGACACGGCCGACCTTGAGACGATCTCCAACAACCGGCCGTTTGCGGAAAATGCGCTGCAGATAATCGCCGAGCGTAGTGTCATTGGCGGCGCGGGGCATGTCAACGCCATAGAATTGAGCGACGTCAGCCAGGTTTGCGTCAGCGTCGAGCACGAGATCGCCGAAGAACTTATGCTCTTCGAGGCGCTCGGGATGATGCGGTGCAATGAATGCACGGTTCAGCGTGTCGACGTGCGTGGTGGACGCGATCACGTACACGCGATCACCCGGCTTGAGCGCTGTGATCCGATCGGGTGACTCGAGCCGGTCGTTGCGCAGCACGCCCGCAAGCGAGGATTGTTCCGGCAATGGCAGATTCGAGACACGCGGCCCGATCGCCGGGCTGTCATTCGCGAGATCGTAGCGCATGAGCTCCAGATCCCAGTGGCCTGCGGTGCCGAGGTCGTAGCGTCCCGCCGGCAATGACGCGGGAGGCACCTCGAGTTGCAGCAAACGCGCCGCAGGCGCTACGGTCCATCCCTGGACGAGAAGCGACACGAGCACAACGAAGAACGCCACATTGAAGTAGAGCCACGCATTTTCAAGTCCTGCAACCAGAGGGAAGATGCCGAGAATGATCGGCACGGCTCCGCGCAAACCCATCCAGGCGATGAACGCCTGCTCGCGCCAGGGGAAACGAAAAGGTGCAAGGCACGCGACAACGGCGAGCGGGCGGGCGATCACGATCAGCACGATCGCAACGAGCAATGCGGTGTGTGCGACGTTGAGCAGCTCTTTCGGTGTCGCGAGCAGCCCCAGCACCAGAAACATGCCGATCTGCGCGAGCCATGCGAGTCCGTCGTGCACGCGCAGGATGTTCTGTGCCGAATGAAGCTGACGGTTGCCCATGACCAGCCCGGCGATGTAGATGGCCAGAAAGCCGCTCCCCCCGATGGCCCCGGTAATCGCGAACACGAGCAGCGCGAGCGACGAGGCGAGCAGCGGATACAGTGCCTGAGCGAGGTCGAGCCTGTTGATCAGCGTCACCATGAGATAACCGCCGGCGAGTCCGGCCACGCCGCCGATGCTGAATTCGGCAACGAGCCGACCCGCGACGCTCCAGTCCAGCCCCGTCTTGCCGGCGGCAATTGCCTGGACGAGCACGATCGTCAGGAATACGGCCATGGGATCGTTGCAACCGGACTCGATCTCGAGCGTCGCACTGACGCGGCGCTTGATGGCCAGGCCGCGCGCCGATAGCACCGAAAATAAGGCAGCCGCATCGGTCGAGCCAACGATTGCGCCGAGCAGCAGCCCCTGCAGCCACGTAAATCCGAACAGGAACACGGCAAACAGCGCAATGACCGCCGCAGTGATCGCGACCCCCGCGGTCGCAAGCGCAATACCTGGACCGATTCCGACACGCACCGTTGCAGCGTGCGTGCGCATGCCGCCGTCGAACAGGATGATGCCGAGCGCTATGGAGCCGATCAGGTAGGTGAGCTGAACATCGTTGAACTGTATGCCCCCCGGCCCGTCTTCACCCGCGAGCATGCCGAGAATCAGAAACACGAGCAGCAGGGGCGTGCCGGCGCGTGAGGCGAAGGCACTGACGATCACGCTTCCTGCAACGAGCGCGGCGCCGATCAGTATGAGATGGTTGGCGTGCTCCAAAGTCCCGCCGTCATATTGTTATCGCGTGGGCACGTCGTCCGCACGTTCCCACTCTGCAGCCGAATGACAAGAGTGTCGCTGCGGCAACGAACTGATCAGTATTGTACCGGCAGGGGATCGAGACTGCGCCAGAGATACCAGGTCGCCACGGAACGCCATGGCGCCCAGGCACCTCCGATTTTTCGCATCTTGAGTTTGGAAAGCGGCCGACCGGCGTTGTAATGCAGGCTCATCGCTCGCTGCAGGCCGATGTCGTCGAGAGGCAGAACATCGGGCCGCGCCATGTAAAAAATGAGGAACATCTCTGCCGTCCAGCGCCCGATGCCTTTGACTTGCGTGAGCTCCGAGATCAGCGCTTCGTCATCGAGCTCGTGCCACTGATCAGGATCGAGTGTGCCTGAATTGAACCGCTCGGCGAGATCGAGAAGATATGCGCATTTCTGTCCCGACAGACCACAGCGGCGTAATCGAGCCTGCTCGGCTGCGACGACTGCCACTGGCGTTATAGTATTGATCTCGATCATCAATCGATCCCATACGCTCTGCGCGGCCTTTACCGAGATCTGCTGCCCGACGATTGCGCGCGCAAGCGTAGAAAACGCGTCGCCGCGACTTCCCATAGCCAGTCCCGAGTACCGCGTGGTGAGCTTCGAGAGCACGTTATCGCGCTCGGCGAGCTCGCGCGTTGCGTCATTCCAGTACTCCGGGATGCTCATCGCGGTGCTTGATGCGCTCTACGCAGCTGGCGCTTGCGCCATGCCCACATCACATGTATCCGCCACGCCCAGACGACTGCGAAATAGCCGACGAAGGCCAGAATGATCGCGAGCAGGGGTAAGCCGACGAGCAAAGGCTTGCCGACACTCGCGAGCCATTCGAACGCGGTCGGTATCCACTCGCGAAATCCTTTGCCTTCGAGCGCCAGCGCAACGGAGGGAAGCTCCCCGCCGCCCTGCAACAGCGCAAGCTGGCCGAGCTTGAATGCCGCGAAGTAGAGTGGAACGATCGTGAGAGGGTTCGAATACAACGTCACCGCGACCGCGATCGGTAAATTGACTCGGAAAGTTACCGCCAGCAGCGACGCGGCGAGGAACTGTACCGGATTGCTTCCTGGTATGAGGCCGGCAAAGAGCCCTGCTGCCACGCCGCCTGCAACGCCTCGTCGATTCAGATGCCACAGATTGTGATGCTGAATCCTGGGGCCCAGGCACGCGACATAGCGGTTCTGCTTGATGCTCTCGTGGCTCGGGAGAAATTTTTTGAAAAGCTTGCGGGGCATTGCGCGCACTAACGAAGCGGTAAACCTATTGTAACGAAACTCGTCGGCGGGAAAGCTCGTTGAGGCGTTAAGGCTGAATCCAGCGAGGGCAGCAAATGCGCCTCTGTATCGTCCTGTTCGCGTTCGGTGCGTGGTTGCTGCAGCGACAGGCGGAGCTGCCTGACCTGCGCTACGCGTGGCTGTTGCTGCTCGCGGCTCCGTCATTCGTGCTTGCGCGCGCGCCGCTGGTGGCGTTGCGGCTCTTCGGCAGGACTGCGCTCGTGACTGCTGCTCTGACCGCCGGCTTTTACTGGGCAGCTGGCGCCGCTCAGCTACGTCTCGCTGATGCGTTGCCTCCCGAATGGGAGGGACGCGACATCGAGATCGTTGGCGTCATCGCGAGTCTGCCACAGCCGTACGAGCGCAGCGTGCGCTTCGAGTTCGACGTCGAACACGCGCTGACCGCTGGAGCGCACGTGCCCGAGCGCATCTCCGTTTCGTGGTGGAGTCGCGCGCCTAACGATCTCGGCGTTGCTCTGCCGGAAGTGAAAGCAGGTGAGCGCTGGAGATTCAACGTGCGGCTCAAACGTCCGCACGGGACTGCGAACCCGCACGGATTCGACTACGAGGCATGGATGCTCGAGCGCGGTATACGCGCCACGGGCTACGTACGGCCTCGCGGCTCGGCCGAGCGCCTGACAGCGATGGTCCACAAGCCGGAGTACTGGGTCGAACGCGTGCGGGAGCGCCTGCGCACTCGGATC
>JAQGNH010000131.1 GCA_028291945.1 Betaproteobacteria bacterium | reverse complement strand
ATCACCTGACGCATGGGCTTCGGCCCAGGCCCTCCGCGCGGTACTCGAGAGTCAGGCTCACGACGGACCTCATCGCTTCGGCATCGTGTCCGTCCCTTGCTATTTCAAGCGCCTCCATCGTATCCGTTTTCGTCATACGCAATTGTCTGAGGGCAGAGAGCAGTGCGAGGGGCGCAGGTCAACGTTGGTGGCTTGCCTGAAGGCTGAGTCAGCCCTGCTACATCTGACTACACGATCAGCATGCCGCGACGCGAGCGGTCTGCTCTGTCCGCTAACACGCTTACGAGCGAATCCCAGACATCCACGTTGCCAAAGCGTTCGCGGAAGCGCTATCACCTAGAAGTGAATGGGCAGTGGTGAGTTGCACTCAAAAACAACTCTCCCGAATGTGCGGCGCCGGACAGACTGGCATATGCGTTCTTGTAGACACTTCGATCCGTCGGCAGTGGGAGGCCATCCCCGCGCCAAGGTGGCTGCTCATGGCTGATTGTCGTCGTCTATACGCCCCGCGGCTCGGGTAAAGCCGACGGCCTCGCATCTCGTCCGCGCCCCGTGGGGGTTCGCAACGGTAGCGCGAGCACATCCGATCTGCAGCAGTGTGCGGAAGTCGGCACCATTCACCCAGAGCAGATCAAACGCGATCCTCGTCCACGGTGATGACCTGAAAGTCTCCACCCAACCCGGGGAGCAAGTGTGCACCCGGGAGGCTACTTGTCCTCATATCGCCCGAAAGGGGTTTTGGAATAGATATAAATACGCATCTGCCTTTACTAGCCCGGGGTAGGTTCCCGAATGCTGGCAACTCAGAGGAGAGCGTAATGTCGACGATCAGCCAAGCGGTTAACACTAGACCGATTACGGTACTGCTAGCGGCGTGGGCGGTTTTCATCCTGCCTATGCCGTGGATGGGCAGGCATACCCTTCAATGGATGACAGGTGGAGTAATAGCTATAGCGGTTGTGCTGATCTGGGCTGACTTTCTACAGCTTGGATCGACCCTCGGATTGCGCGCCTATGGTGAAGCGAAGCGGCAAAAAACCCGGGAGTTAATGTGGGCCGCGTGGAGCTTTGCGAAGGACATTTCGCTACCTGCGTGGGGTCGAATATCGATCGTGCTTGGCGGCTTCCTCCTGATAGCAACCTTCGTCGGCGTAACTCGCTTTATAAGCACACTGCCTTGGCAGGGCTGGGCGTTGATCATAATGCTGCTATTCACCGCGCTGCTCCTCCGGACGAAACTAAGCTGATAAGCATTGCTGAACAGGAGCAGTCTTCCGGAACACGTACTTGGCCGAGTTGCGCTTCAGTGACAGATCCGCCGCCGCCCAGGCTCGAAACAAGTATCCCCAGCACCTTTGGTGCTAAGCCAACAAGGACGGAGAGTTACTTCCCTTCGCCAAAACCATTCTAGGCCACGCTTGCCAGACCGACGTTCAGCGTCCGTGCCGAAGAACGCGTGTCTGCGGTCGGAGACATGTGATTAATTGGTTGATGCGGCGGAAGCGATACGTGACCTCGTGCCACGCCTGACGGCGATCATGCAATCGCCTGCCAACAATTCCGCTTTAGGTGACTGCTCGACTCCCTAGACTCTATTGCGCGACTGACATTCGTGCAGACAAGCGTTTGCGCGCAATCGCCGAACAAAAAACTAACTTTTCGGACTCTCGGGGGCACAGATGAAACTCAATCGTTTCCTTGTAATTATTGCCCTCGCTTTTACATCGATGGTCACCGGTTGCGCCTCGGTTGCTGTTACCGTACTTGGTATGGGAGCTGGGGCAGCCGTTAACCACACACTTACAGGCATCACGTACAAGACTTTCACTGCGCCTGTTTCAAAAGTGAAAATCGCATCGATCGGTGCCTTGAATCGCATGGGCATCAAACCGAGCGGCTCTAAAAAGCAGGAAGGCAACCAGATTGTCAAGGCAACAGCGAAGGACCGCGACATCGAAATTGTACTAGAGCCCATCAGCTCTAACAGTACGCGCATGCGTGTGATTGCACGAAACGGGAGGGTGTTGTACGACAGCGCCACAGCGACTGAAATCATCATGCAGACCGAGCGAATACTCGCCAAATCATGATCGAAAAGCCGGTCCCTACAATGCTCCAGTGGGACGCATCTTCGAAGCGTCCGTCCGATTTGTGTCGAAATAATAAATGGTGTTCGTATCGAAGGTAGCAACGCCGATCGTGTCCCCCGATGCCGAAAAGGCTATTGCCTTTAACGTGTCGTCGTTTTTTGCGACCGACGGCGCTCTCGACACAAATCGGGCCCCCTCCTAGAGCGGTAGGCGAACGCGTTTAAAGATGCGTTCGCGTTGACGGCGAAGTAAGCGGCCAGTCGTCGACCTGGGTTGGCAGCCGTTAGGTCCGGTTCACTCCTGCAGCGCAGCGTGCACAAGCTGCACGCACACTGATCCCCTCTCCCACCGCTGACGCGACGCGTTTCGCGCTGACGCTGCTTAGTGGCTGGCACTTACAATGCGAAGAATCGTGGGCACAAGGGGATGTTCTCCGGAGCCATAGAACAGATAACTCGTTACGGGGCGAGTATCAGCGTTCGCGGGACACTCATAATTCACCTTTGAAGGGTTTGTCGATTCTATGGTACTGCAGTGTTGCGAGCAGCGGCTGTGCAGCCGGATCGCGCCGCCTTAAGGCGAAACATCGAATGCAGTGATGATCGAAGCATGCCTGCGCGAACCGCCTTAACCACGGCACGTCGGCGTGTATCAATGGAGCGTTTTTAGTCATGATTCCTTCAACTAAAAAGCCTGCAACTTACAACAAGTGTCCGGCGAACGCTGATACATGGCTGTCCCGCGAACGCCGACTAAGCTGCTGGGCCTCCGCTCTTGGCGTGGACCTTGGCAGCCTCATTCTGTTGCGCAGTCGGAGAAATCCAACTAACACGGCGGGTTCGCACCCGAGACTCATCCAAGGCTGGTGCGATTGACCGCTCACTGGCCATGCGCTACCGTGTTGCTTGACGGAAGAGGACGCTCATTTTTCCTTAACCCGTAGGGGCTGTCTATACGGAAAGCGTACGCACGCCTTACAAGGTCGCAATCGCGCCGATAGAGGCATGCACGAGAAATTCATGCAGACGCTGCGAAGCTCATAGGGTGTGCGCGCAAGTCGGTTGCCCGACGGAGCGGAGCGGCTCTAAGGGCGCAGAGCGGGTATCCAGAAAGAGCCATGGCGCCGGCGATCGGCCGCCATCGGCCTAGGGAGAGCCAAATGGACGAAGCCCTCGAAAAATCCGCAATGCGCAAGATCTATCTCCGCCTGCTGCCGTTTTTGGTGTTCAGCTACATCCTTGCCTACATCGACCGGATCAACGTGAGTTTTGCCGGTCTGACGATGCGCGGCGATCTCAAGATGTCCGCGGCTGCGTTCGGTTTTGCTGCCGGCACGTTCTACTGGGGCTATTTCTTATTCGAGGTCCCCAGCAACATCATCATGGAAAAGGTCGGTGCGCGTGTATGGATCGCCCGCATCATGATCACCTGGGGGATCATCGCTGGACTGACCGCCCTGGTCATCGGATCGAACTCGTTCGCAATCGTGCGCTTCTTCCTGGGTGTTGCCGAGGCCGGATTCTTCCCGGGCATCGTGCTCTACTTCACCTACTGGTTCCCAGCCCACCACCATGCCCGCATTGTGTCGGGCTTCCTGCTCGGGCTGCCGATTGCGGTGGCGCTAGGCGCACCGATATCTACGGCACTCCTGGGTCTGGACGGTCTTCTCGGCTTGCGCGGCTGGCAAGTCATGTACATCGCCGAGGCGATTCCGACCGTGCTGGTCGGCATCGTCACCTTGTTCGTGCTGACCGACCGGCCGGAGCAGGCAAGCTTCCTGACGCCTGAGGAAAAGTCCTGGCTCTCCGCAAAGCTGACAAGTGAGCGCCGCGCCAAGGAATCTGTGCGAACCTTTAGCTTGTGGCAGGGAATGTTCGACAGGAAGGTGCTGCTGCTGGCGCTGAACTATCTCGGTATCGTCACCGCCAGCCTCGGTATGCTGATCTTCATCCCACAGATCATCAAGTCGCTTGGCAGTTTCAGCAACATGACAGTGGGCTGGCTCACCATGATTCCCTATGTTTGCGGCGGCATCGCAATGGTAATCTGGGGCCGTATCTCCGACCGAATGCACGAGCGGAGATGGAACCTGCTCGTCGCCTGCATTGTCTCCACCGCCGGGCTCGTCCTCGCCGGAATGACGATGGGCACTTGGTGGGCGCTAGTGGGGATGTCGATCGCGGCTGTGGGGTTTTACGGCTCGAAGGGGCCATTCTGGGCAATGCCGTCGATGTTCCTGACCGGCACCGCCGCAGCCGCCGCGATCGCGTGGATCAATTCCATCGGCAATCTCGGAGGGTTCTTCGGGCCATGGTATGTCGGCGTGATGAAGGACGCGACCGGCAGCTTCGCGGGCGGGCTGTACGGACTGGCTTTGCTTGGTCTGATTTCCTCGTTAGTCTGCGCGTTCTTCCTGCACATCCCGAACCACACCGCCATCCTGCCCGCCGTGGTGGCGTCGGCGGCCGACTAGCGAGTCGCCGGGGCGATGGCTGCGCTGCTAAGCCTATTGTGAGAAGCCACAGCGCATTTCCGGCAAGCGGCTGAAGCAACTGACCCCAATCTGCCTTCCAGCGCTTGAGCGCCTGTACTCTTCACCTTCCGTACTTCTGCTGATCATCCCGGGTTCCGCCGCCTCCCCCCAAGCGGCCCGCCGCTGGCATGTCGTGCGCGCGGCATGCCCGCTGCGCGCTTCCACTGTAGGAACTGCAAGGATCGCGTCCGCTTCCGGCGCCTGCGCGGAACTCCTCAAGCATCTGGCGCCGAGTTGCCTCCGCCCTGTCGTGGGTGCGAATCGTGTCGTTTATAAAGTCACCCATGCGCGGATCCATGCTGATCGCCCGCGCAGCATCGGCCCGTGATTCGTCCCCTCGGCCGAGAGCATGAAGGATGGCCGCACGATTGGCATAGAGCCCGGCGTCGTTCCGATTGAGCCGGATGGCCGCATTGCAATCTGCGAGCCCGGCGCGATAATCGAGGAAGTCGTAATCGAAGGCACAGCGCGCGGCGAACGCGTTCCAGTTCTGCGGGTCGAGGCGGATCGCCTCTGCGTAATCGCTGATGGCGGCCTTATAGTGGACTTGGCTGCCCAACATGTCCGGAGTGAAGGCTTGATGGTGCGCGCTTGCTCGCTGCAGATAGTACTTGGAGACCTTCGCGTCGCACCGAATGGCGCTGCTGAAGTCGCGGATCGCCTGCTCCGGATTATTGTTCCAGAGATACACACGGCCACGCTGAAAGAAGGCCTCCGCATAGCATGCGTCGAGGCGAAGCGCGCGCTCGTAGCTGCGGAGGGCCTCGCCGTCATTCCTGGTTTCACCGTATGCCCTTCCGCGGTAGAGCCAAGCCTCTTTCCGATTCGGGTCGTCGACGACCGCTCGGTCGAAGTATGGGATGGCCTCTTTCCTCTGGTTCAGTTCGTACAGTCGCAAGGCTTGTTCGAAAGCACCCGCCGCCTGTGCTCTTGAGCAGGAGATCAGAAGAAGGAGCGCAACCAGCAGCACACAGCTCCGCGCCCGCGGCAGACCAGCTCTCACAGACAAGTGCGTTGTGTTCATCACCGCCTCCTCATCTCACTCAGCAATACTAAATGACCTGATGTCAGGCTCGTTCTCCACTGCAATGCGGCCGCCGTGAATGCCAAGCTCTTTCGCGCGCTCGAGCAGCCACTCTTCAGCATGAAATCAGTCAGCGGCGCGCCTTGCAGAATTACGGTCACGCAAGACCGGGTTCGCGCTCGTCTTTTTTGGGGACAACCTGCGTGCACTGGAGGCGATCACGCGTTTGCCCTCAAGCACCAGGAGGAGCTTCTGCTCGAAGCGATAGGTAGCAATGGAGGGAACGGAACCATTTCTATACATCCGGCGCGGAATGGTAAGTCCCTGCTACGGCCGTTTCCGCAGATCGCGGCCGCGTTTAAGCGGATTAGAGTAACGCCCGAAACGCTATTCGCTCAGTTCTTTGCCGTAGACCCATTTGACGGCGCCAGATGCGCCGTTGATGTATCGGTTTTGAGCTTGTTTGGGGTCTTCGACGCACTGGGCGCGTGCTTGGTAGCCTGCGCCCGTTTTTTGCACTCGAACCGTATTCTGCTGTAAGTAACAATCAACAAAGTTGGACTGCGTTACCTTTGCGAACGCAAATCGCTTGTGCGTCTGGGGATCGACATAAATGGACGTGTCTTTGTCCCGATAGCTCCAACCGCCTGGGCGAAGGTTGCCGCTTGGATCAAGCTGTGGCTGCTGCGCTCTGCCCCGCGCTGCCGTGGCTGGCGGCTGTGTTGATTGAGATTTGCCGCGCGAATCGAACGGTCCCTGTTGCGCTCGACCCGGTGCCGCTTTGGCTGGCGTCTGTCTCGAGTGCATCTCGCACTCGCGCCGCCGCGCTGCGGCTTCGTCCTTGCGCCTATCCAACGCATCGACATCCGGACGGCTTGTCTTGCAATCCTGTCCGGGCTCGCGGTTGCAGTCGAGATTGTCTTCTTTGAGTTTGGTTTGGGTCTGGATATTCTCGATGTTGAGCGCGACTATGGTCTCGAGATACTGCCTCTCACAAGGACCCGCCGGTGCGGCGGTCGCGAGCCTCTGACGCTCTACACAGATTTGCCTGGCCGCTTCGGCCTCCATGTCACGTTTGGTGAAGCGTATCTGGGCAAGGTGCATTTGTTTTGCGAGCTCAGCCACACAGGCCGAGTCGCGCCCTGCATTGCAGCGCAGGTTTTCTTGCTTGAATGCGTCGTTAGCGCGCTGTTCATCCATGCGCAACTGATAAATTGCGCGGTCCTTGTCACCTTGGCAGTCGACGCTTATCGAAGGCGCACCTTGACTCCCGAAAGTATCCATTTGCGCAAGCGTCGTGGTGCCGCTGAGGATCAGCAGCGTGCCAACGCTCAACAGCAATTGGGACTTTCTGCACCGAGACATATATGAGTAAACAACGCGTCAATCTGGGCGACCTCACGTCAACACTGCTAGGCGCCAGGTTATCTCACACTCGGGCGAGCGCGCAAATGGTGCAGGCGATCTCGGGGTGACTCAGAATTGATCCTGCGCCCGGTCCGAATCCGCTACTCCAGCTCTATACACCGACGGTTGGATTGGCCGATGCGTCGGAAATCAGATCAGGAAAAGTGATTTTAATTTGCCGTCCAGTTGATATAAGCAGGCTCCTTCAAAAGACGTTTTTTCTAAGGGATTTGACCCGCCAGGAACGCCCCCATCATTACCGAACCTACGGGAGCTTGCGAAGCAACATCAATCGACGAGTTCGAACCGCCGAGCTACGGCGCCGCATTTCTTTGACGCACATTGCGCCGAATCACGGACGCTCTTCGCAGGGTTAGGTCGACGAAGATAGTTCGGCATTGACATCTCAGCCGCCAGAAAGCGTGAGACACGCCCTAGCTAGGAAGCTGCCTCTGCGAATAGCGGTGGCCCTGCCTGCGCTCGCGGGGCCGCGTCGCCAAATTGCGTTCAAACGTTGAAACGCCTTCCCACTTGGATGTAGTGCCGACGGCCGCGGTCGGCAATTGTTTAAGCTACCCTTGCGCCCTAGTGCTTAACCACATTTGCCCATTTTGCCCACCCCATCTGAATGACAGCACGGAATTGCTCGGGCCACCCCGTAGAGCATCGCCCGTGATGCCGCATACTCGAGCCATCATGGCGAAACGATCTTAGTTTGATCTACACGGCTGACAGCTGTAGACAAGCGCGAAGAGTTGCTCGCGGTAATCCATAGCGGCAGACGCTTTTGCAGTTAACGGCCCTTAGGCCCGGCCCCGCGGGTAATCTCGTAATAGATCGTTCGTAGATTGTCATACCGCTGCTGCGTCGTCGGATGACGCCGGATGGGATCCTTCACGATGCTGTATGCCACGTCTCCGACGTTGTCAACGTTATTCCTGGACTGCTGCATCGGCTTGGTGGCAGCGACTTTCGGCAGATCCTTCAGAAACGCCTGTAGCGAATTCCCCAATTGGTTTTTGTCTACGAACACTCGACTCAAGACTCGTGCCGCACAGGAGTCGGCCTGCAGCTCCTGGTCGATATGGTGTTGTGTAAAGAAATTCTTCTGCAGTTTTACATGCGAAAGGATGACGCCGGGATTGCCGCGCACACTCGACATCACTTTGTTCAGATCGCTCTTGCTCTGAATCGAATCGACGATCATGCTTTGTAGTTCCTTCGTCTCGTGTCGCTGAAGGACATGCGAGATTTCGTGCGCGAGCGCGAAGTATGCCTTTGAGTGTTGAGCGGGATTGTCGATCAAACCCTGGTCCAAATAAATGAAGCCGCCGGGGCGCGCGAGCGCATTGCGCGTCGAGTTCTTTAATATGAATACCTTGAACTCGTACTCGTGCCGTTCGTTAACACCCGCTAACACATCGCTGAGCATCTTGTCCGCGAGTGGATAGAATTTCCGTCCGAGCTTGCTTTCTCTATCGAGAAGCGCTGTCTCGTGGTTGTGCGCCCGCTCGCCGTACATGACTTCGGCATCCATAGGCAACCAGTTCATCTGTTTTGCTGCGTCCCTCGCTGACACCGAAATATCCATGTCCTTACGAGACGGTGATCTTCCGGTAAGTTGAGCAGGCAGGTTTTTGAGGGCCTCGCCCGCGGCAAATACGCTAAGGGATGCGACGTTGTCAGTCAGATTGTAGGGCTGCACAATGTTGCGGCAATGTTTGTCCAGCACGACGGACGCTTTGCCGTTACCTCTCTGGATTTCCTGAATGCGCACACCATCGTCGGTCGATCCTGTGGCGTCCAGACGACTGGAGCGCTTTGGCGCTGCGCCGCGGTCGGTGCGCCCACCGGAAGTCGTCGGTGCTTCGACCGCGCTGCTGCCGCCGGGTGGCGGGCCCAGGTCGTTCGTGGGAGGCGGAGGCGCACTGCTCCCCTCGTGGGGCTTGATCATGCGCTTCAAGAACCCTGGCATCTCCACCGCCTGAGCGGGTACAGCAATGGTGATCTGCAACGCGACCACGATGACCGATTTAGCGACTCTAAGCGCTAGCATGTGCTCCTCGTCTCATCGTGGCTGAGGCTGTTCACTTCAGGCGGTCCAATAGCTGCATGATGCGCAGGTCACGTGCGTTGTAATAGCCCTCTTCGTCGAGTATCGCCGCTTCGTAAGCCAGCCGCATGTTCTCGTCGCTTACCGCTCGTCGCATCTGCTCGATCCTGCGGCGGATAGCGGCATCGCGCAGTGCCGTGTTGAGGTTCGCCTGCGCCTCCGACGTGTTCAGGGGTTGATCATCTTCAAGTCGTCGGCCGCTCTTTCGAGCGCGGTGCATGAGCTTGTCGACTATCGTCATGAGCGATCCACAGCCAACCAGAATGCTCGGCGCTTGTGCGTGCAGATAGTTCTGCAGCTCAACGCTGCCTGTGCATTCGCCGGCTGATGCGATACTGCTTCCGAGAAGCGCCACGGCGATCAGATGAGGCGCGAATTGCATAAGCAGCTCCTTAGTGAAATAAGATGAGCGACGCTGCGTAAGCGATACACAATAGCCACACCGCGCGCTTCAAAATCAAGGCGGCTGCGGCGATGCGCTGACGTTCCCACAACCGATACCAATCCAATACAAGAAACCGGGCGACGCTGTCCCACCAGCTGCTCGGATGACGACGATACTGGTCGAGCTCCGTGTTTGCAGCTTCATTGAACACCCCGGCGGCCTGGCTCGCCTTCAACCGCCCTACAAGCTCCAGCTTCTGTTCAGTTGATACGCGTATCGCCTCGTGGACCGAACCCAGCGCGAAAGCATCGATCAGCATGCCGATCGCAATCGGGGCGGGAGACAGCCAGACTCCGCCCCGCCTCAGAAGCTCGAGAGAAACGGCGCAGGTAAGGAGTACGACGAGGATGAACCAGAAGCTCAGGAATGCCACGTATAAGACGGCCCATTGCCGCTGGCGGGCGTGGTTGCTCATGCGATGTCTAAAGTATCGACCCCAAAAAGCCGCAATCAGCAGGCTAAATAAAAGCGCGAGCAGCACGTCGCCTGCAAGTGCGGCGAGCTCGCTTTTTCTGACGGGAAGAATGCGCGAGAGAAACGCAGCAGCCTGGATCTCGACGCCGTACAGTTCGCCGAGCGGGGTGAGGAACGTGTCGTCATGGCCGTAACCAGCCCCGAAAAAAACCACCCTACGCTTCAGCGGTTGGAGCGCCTTATTCAGCCTCTGCAAAAACGGTACTTTTGCGTTGAGTTCATCATTTAGTGGACACCAGGTATCGGCTCGCTTCTCCGATTCGGAATCTGGCTTGGGCACTATCAGGGGCACAGGGCATACCCCGCTCGCGTAAACACGGGGATTAATGAGACTCGTCGTTTGCTCCGTCGGAGCGCTCGACTCCGCTTTGTTCTGCTTTCCTCGATAAAGCCCGTACACGGCATTTGCAAAAGTGTCATTGTTCGTGTACTGCGTGATGACAAGCCCATATTCCGCGGGCAATTCGGCACGACGAAATTGGACGTGCGCCTTCTCCATCTCCGCGAGCCAATCGTTCTGCTCTGCTGCGTTGACCTTGTTTACTGCGTTGAACGGCGCCATGACGACTGTGCCTGTTCCATTGCGCGCCTTCTCCTGTATAAGACAATACAGTTGGTGCTGACAACGAAGCTCGTCTTGCGCGTTCGGCGGACCGACGGGAAGGTCAATCAGTCGCGATTCCGCTTTGTCGCATTGGTCTTTCAGTCGCTTGCCGAGCCAAACCGCTGGCGAGAGGTCCAGATCGATAGCCAGCAGGTTGGGATTCGCCGCGTAAATTGTGCGCAAGTCGGCAAGCAACGCACAGCGCGGCAGCGGCGAGTGCTCGTAGTACCGGTTTTCTTGCGAGTCAGCGTCAATTAGCACGACAACCGCACGCGCGTTTTTTGTCTCCGTCGTATCCGGAAGCTCTACGATGGCGCTAAGATTGCCTATCAGAAGGAACGCGTAACCGTCAATTGCATTCAGCCAATTGTGGTAATGCAACGCGAAGATAAGTGTAGGAACGAACAGCACGGCCGGCCAGTCATCGCGTATGTGCTCGACGACCCGATCCCACCAGCTGTGCGGGGCATCAGATGGCAGCGACATTTAAAGTACGCCCAGTCCGCATAGGCGGCACTCCCCTGTTTGGCGTGCTCCGAGCCGACAAATCGACTCTCTGCTTTCGTGATCTGAATTGCAAAACCGCTGATCGGTCGCCTGCGTTTACTAAACGTATGCGCGCAGTGTGCTTTCGGATCAAGCTTCCATGGCATGCGTTGATTGGCGTCGAGGCATATCAGCCCCCGCCGTTACATCGCCTATCATAGCCGTTTCTCAGCTCGTTGCAATTTGGGCCACTTGCCAATTCGGTTTGATAAACGCCAGCCGTCGGCTGCGGCGCTCGCGCATGAGCTTTCGAAACATCGGCTCCTCAGCCGCCGTCTCGCATTGCGCGTTGATCGGTTGGACCTTGCCTCTACAGTCGTTCGCCCAGAAAGGCACCAGGCTCCACCTCAGTGACACGAATTGCGGACGGCCGAATTCCTGCCGCAGGATCTTGGAGCAGAGAGCTCGGCGCGATATTCCAGTTCGGGCTGATGTCGCCGACGTATTCGTGCGCATCTTCCCAATCGTGCAGCCCCGCGGCTCTGGCGTAAGTCCGAAGTGATTTTGCTCTGACGTATCGTCCGCACATGGCGCGCGATTATAGCGGCGTCCAATGCTCGGATCGCTGAGTTCTCTAAGCATCCGTTCTGCTTGTGCGCTCCGCACTTGTCGACTGACTTTACAAACACTTCACGACGCATTCGACTTGCTATTCCGCGCCTTGCAGTTCGCGCGTGACATATCTGCAGCCTTCACGGTAATTTGATATCGGGCTACACTTTTTGAACCTCACGCGTGCAGCGGCTTAGCAGGTACTTGATCGGGTCTGGGATTGTTTCAGGCTGCGACTGCAGTTTGCAGCACTGCGAGTGCAAGTTCACCTATTAGTTCGGACGATGATGTCCACCCCGACCGCCTCAGAATTGCGATTGACTCAGCAGCGGACGCGATGCCATGCCGCTGAAGCTGCTCGATCAGTTTGTCAAAGGGCTCAAGACTAATCGTGGCGGACATTTCTACGCGGCCTAACAGGTTCGAGCGGTCCCCGTCTCGAATCCACTGCCAACCAAAATAGCCGATGACGTTTAGCCGACCCTTCTCGAGCCCAGCGCCGCACATCTATCGAAAGCCGATGCTCACATTTGCCACGCCAGCCACACCTACCAGAGAAATAGCCGCCCAAGCGCGAGGGTTTTTCTGGCTAGTAAGTTATTGATGAGCTAGGATATACATATG
>JAQGNH010000100.1 GCA_028291945.1 Betaproteobacteria bacterium | reverse complement strand
CCCCGGGACTTATCTCCTCCCTCCAAGACGGTGCCCCGTCCAGATCCTGTAAGCGTTGCGCGCCAGGCGTGGGCACTGATTCATAGTTGTCGTCAGATAGTGCTCGCGTGTCCCGGCTCGTCAGGGCGGCGTCGACGCCTCTTTATCATTCTTCTGGAGGCTCTGACATGCGTTACAACCTCAAACCGATTTACTGCCGTCCCTGGCTATTGAATGGCTTGTCGACACGACTCATCGAGAGTCATTACGAAAATAACTACGGCGGCGCTCTCCGGCGACTGAATTCAATCACGGAGAAGCTCGAGTCACTCGACTTCGGCAACACTCCGCCTTACGTCGTGAACGGTCTCAAGCGCGAGGAGCTTATCGCGCTCAATTCCACGCTCCTGCACGAGCTTTATTTCGCAAGCCTTGGCGGAGATGGGAAGCCTGCGGAGGTTTTGAGGCAGGCACTGACGCGCGATTTCGGATCAGTGGACCGCTGGCGCAGTGAGTTCGTCGCGATGGCGACCGGGCTCGCCGGCGGCTCTGGCTGGGTGTTGCTCGTGTATGTTCCGCGCGATCGTCGGCTCGTCAATCAGTATGCGGCCGATCATGGCCAGACTGTAGCGGGAGGCATTCCGATCCTGGCCCTCGACATGTACGAACATGCTTACCATATCGACTTCGGGGCCAATGCGAAGGCGTATATCGATGCGTTCATGCGCAACGTCGATTGGACGTCAGTGCACGGTCGCTATGAAGACGCGGCTAAGGTCGAACCGCCACGACCGCTGCTGCAGCCCGAGTTCGGAGATTTGCCTGGAGTCGAAGTCGAGGAAGTCAAAGCGATGCTGGATTCGGGCAAGACCGTGCAGATCATCGATGCGCGTCCGAGGCACTTTGTCTCCCGTATGCAGGACATCATGGAAGGCGCTGCGTGGCGCGACCCTGACCGGGTGCAGGAATGGTCGAGTGAGCTGTCGAAATCGGATCCGGTCGTCGTGTTCTGCGTTTATGGTTTTCACGTAGGATGCAAGACGGCGATCGCGCTGCGAGACGCGGGCTTCGATGCGCGTTACATGAAAGGTGGCCACTCGGCGTGGAAAGCGATCGGAGGTGCGACCCGGATGAATGCGGTGTGAGACCGCAGCATCACGAAGTGTAGGTGCCGCGCCTGTGGTTGATGGCAGGTGAGTCATCTAGCCGGGTTTGCAGACACCCGGTCCGCAAAGACGCTATGTCTCAAGTGCTGCGCTCGTTTTTTGGAAAGAGCACGACCGACTGCAGGACACAGATGCAACTCGAAAAGCTCCCTAGCGGACCGGACGTTCCGGAAGAGGTTTATGTGGTCGTGGAAATACCGGCTTACGGCCCTGGCATCAAGTTCGAGTTCGAGAAAGCGTCCGGCGCCTTGCTGGTGGACCGCTTTCTGGCAACACCGATGCACTATCCCTGCAACTATGGGTTTATTCCGCACACCTTGTCGCTCGACGGAGATCCGCTCGACGCGCTGGTCGTCACGCCCATGCCGCTGATATCCGGGACGGTGATTGCGTGCCGACCGATCGCGGTACTGCAAACGGCAGACGATGGCGGCGGCGATGCCAAGATCCTGGCAGTGCCACTCTCCCGAATCACTCAGCAGTACGACCACATCAAAGAGGCGGCAGATGTGCCGCCGCTGCTCATCCAGCAGATCGAACACTTCTTCTCTCACTATAAGGATCTCGAGCCGGGACGCTGGATGACGCTCAAAGGCTGGGGCGACTCGAAGTGTGCGAAGCAGGAGATCGTCGACAGCGTAGAACGGTTCGCGACGAATCCATCGGGATTGAACTTCTGAGGCGCTCGCGCGGACCGGTTTGCGTTAACGGGCAGGAGAACGCATCTGATCCCCGCTGCCCGTAAATTAGGCAATGGGCAACGTGCTCGCGAGGCGCTGGAATTCCCCGAAGTGAACGACACGAGCAGCGCGCTACGCATTGACGCCTCGCGCCCATGACTGATACTCTTTCGTCATGTGGGGACGTAGCAGCCTCCCCGCTTACCAAGACGCATCCGCGTCCAAGGCTTGCTCTGCTGGCGTTCGTCCATAAGGAGCTGCTTTGATCGCATCACCCCCATCCTCGCAAGCTGATTCATCTGCGCCCGCAAGCGCTCCAACAATATCGTTCAGGGATGCATTCTGGTTCTGGCTGAAGCTCGGCTTCATCAGCTTTGGCGGTCCCGTGGGACAGATTTCCGTCATGCATCAGGAGCTCGTGGAGCGCCGGAGGTGGATATCGGAAAACCGGTTCCTGCATGCATTGAACTACTGCATGCTGCTACCGGGCCCGGAAGCGCAGCAGCTCGCGACCTATATCGGCTGGCTCATGCACCGCACGTGGGGTGGGATCGTCGCCGGTGGTCTGTTCGTGCTGCCGTCGCTTTTCATTCTGATTGCGCTTTCGTGGATCTACATGGCGTATGGCAACGTGCCTGTCGTTGCTGGAATCCTGTATGGCATCAAGCCTGCCGTCACTGCTGTTGTCGTCTTCGCAGCCTATCGCATCGGATCGCGCGCGCTTAAAAACGGGACGCTGTGGGCGATCGCTGCGGCCGCGTTCATCGCCATCTTCGCGCTGCACGTTCCGTTTCCGCTTATCGTGATCGCCGCCGGCATCATCGGCTACATCGGAGGGCGTGTCGCACCTTCGAAGTTTCAGACGGGGGGCGGTCATGGAGCCGGGGACAAGTCCTTCGGTCCCGCTGTGATCGATGACGATACCCCCACCCCGTCACACGCGCTGTTTTCGTGGCCAAAGCTCGTGCGCATCTGTGTCGTCGCAATCATCCTGTGGGGCAGTGTGATGGGAGCGCTCTTCGCGCTTTTTGGTTGGGACGCCACGCTGACGCAGATGGCGTGGTTTTTCACGAAGGCGGCGCTGCTCACATTCGGCGGCGCATACGCCGTCCTGCCTTACGTCTATCAGGCTGCGGTCGAGAACTACCATTGGCTCACGGCGACCCAGATGATCGATGGATTGGCTCTGGGCGAAACGACGCCCGGCCCGCTGATCATGATCGTTGCTTTCGTCGGCTTCGTAGGCGCATGGGTAAAAGAGGTGTTTGGCCCGGATGCGTTGTTCATCGCGGGTGCAGCCGGCGCAACAGTCGCCACCTACTTCACCTTCCTGCCGAGTTTCGTATTCATTCTTCTCGGCGGGCCGCTCGTTGAATCTACGCACGGGCAACTGAAGTTCACGGCACCGCTCACCGGTATTACCGCGGCCGTCGTCGGCGTCATACTCAATCTCGCCGTCTTTTTCGCGTACCACATTCTGTGGCCGCAGGGTTTCGGCGGCCGGTTTGAATGGCCGCTGGCGGTCATCGGCATCGTGGCGTTCATTGCATTGTGGCGCTACAAGATCGGCATCATCCCGGTCATCCTCGCTTGCGGCGTTGCGGGTCTCGCGTGGAGTTTTGTAGCGCCAGTGGTTGGATTGTGACCCTCTCTTTTTAGCCGAGTGCGCGCTGTGCGAGGAAGATGGTGGGTGATTTTGACAGGATCGGTGTTATCGACGCTGTTCAGAGTGGGGGCGGTCATGGGAGAAACCATCAATTTCGATTCGTACAGTCCCGGCGCTCTTCCTCCTGCATGGGCTTGTGGCGTCACAGGCTCGGGCGGCTCCCGCTGGACCGTTGAGCCCGGCGCGGATGCACCCAGTCCGCCGAACATCGTCAAGCAATCCGGAGTCGGCGATTTTCCATGGTGCGCACTGAAGAGCGCGTCGGTGGCCGACGGCTACGTGGAGGTGAAGTTCAAGGCATTGTCCGGACGCAGCGATCAGGCAGGCGGCGTTGTATGGCGCTGGAAGGACGGCAATAATTATTATGTCGCTCGCGCGAATGCACTCGAAAACAACGTGTCGCTCTACTACACGACCAACGGCCGGCGGAACACGATCAAGTACGTCGATGCCCCCGTGCCCAAAAACACCTGGCAGACCCTGCGGGTGGATTTCGCTGGGAAATCGATTAAAGTGTCCCTCAATGGCAAGACTTATATCGACGTGCAGGACTCGCGGATCTCAGGCGCGGGTGCCGTCGGTATGTGGACGAAGGCGGACAGCGTGACTGCATTCGATGACTTCGCATACGGGGCTGCCGGCGCCGCGAAGTAATGCTGCAAGCGAGGCTGGCGTCGTGCGCAACATGGACGTGAGGCGAGACGGCAACATCGCGCCCGCATGGAGCGGCGTCAACCGAATCGGCCTCGTGAAAATCAGATGACCCGATTTGATCAGGCTTGCGCTACCGGCACGAACGCGGGTTCAGTGAACAATGAGTCGATGACGACCTTCTTCACTTCGGGGCGATCCGGCACGATATAGAGTATCGGCGTAATCATCTCTTCGAATATGCCTCGCAGGCTGCGCGCGCCGGTCTTGTACTCGAACGCGATCTCCTCGATCTGCTCGAACACTTTCCTCTGATTATCGAGCTCCACCCCTTCGTTCTTGAAAATCTGCCTGAACTGGTTATATATCGAGTTTTTAGGCTCGGTCAGGATGCGTACGAGCAACGGGCGTGAGAGGTCCTGAAAGGTCGCGACGATCGGCAGGCGGCCCGTGAATTCAGGAATCAACCCATACTGGAACAGGTCCGTGGGTTTCACGC
The DNA here is from genome assembly GCA_028291945.1 of Betaproteobacteria bacterium. Taxonomy (GTDB): domain Bacteria; phylum Pseudomonadota; class Gammaproteobacteria; order Burkholderiales; family SG8-41; genus JAQGMV01. The sequence continues at coordinate 1 of JAQGNH010000100.1, read as the reverse complement.
G
>JAQGNH010000099.1 GCA_028291945.1 Betaproteobacteria bacterium | reverse complement strand
TGACATCCTCCTCGGGCTCGTCTCCTACCGCCGGCGTAAGAGGCAGCGCGAGGTTGGTAACGAACATGTCGTCGCCGATGATGACGAGACTGGCCGGAAACAGCAGCCCATTGGGCGAGCCGTCGTGCCGTATACCTTCGAATTCCCCGAGCTTGGCAATAACACGACCATTTGCATTGAGCGCGACCACTTCGTCTGCCTGATTGGCTGCGACCCACAGGCGACCCTGCTTGTCGAAGACGATGCCGTCCGCGCCGTTGATGCTCTCGGCAAAGACCGACACAACCTTGGATTTGATATCCATCTTCAGCACTCGGTCATCGCCTGTATTGGCAATGAACAGGGTGGATTCGTCGCTGTTGAGCGCGATTCCATTCGCGCCAAACGGCGGAAAGCCGGCAGTAGCGAGGAGGGGATCCTGGGACACGGTGCTCACGGCGCACGGTGTCGCGCACTTGATCGCATTGTCGATGCGGAAGATGGCGCCCTGAAACGAGTCCGATATGTACAGGTTGCCCTGCTTGTCGAACACGAGTCCGTTCGGTGCTGGAAAGCCGCTGGATCCGAACGTGATCATGTCCGAGCTGCCGTCCGGGTTGCCTACTGTACGAGGTGACGGCGGCCCGATCGCCGGTAGGAGAGCGACGTCCTCAATCGGTGTGGCGCTATTAAACGTGGCCGAGATTCGCTGAATCTTCGAGGCGCCGAAGTTAGCGATGTAGACCTTGCCTTGCGCAAACGCCAAACCGAGAAGCGGCGTTACACCGAAATCTCGCTGCGCCACCAGGTGGCCGTTTGGGCCAAAGCGCAGCAGCTTGTTCGAGTTGGGCCCGAAGTCGAACGTGCCGATGTAAATCTCCCGCGTCGCTGGATTTGCGGTAATCCCCTCCGGAAACCGCACGCCGTCGGGAAGCGTGGCGAACCTCTGCGCGGCATCGCGATCGCCGCGCGAGTCGTCGTCTGCCCAAGCAGTCTGAGAGACAGCAATGAGACCGATAAAGAAACACCACCTGAAGCCCGTCAGCCATGCTTTCATTTGCTCCTCCTTGCGCGGTGAGGTGAAAACAGCCTTCGTTTGCCTGTTGATTCTTGCCAGGTAAGCGTCGCTTACTTCATGCGATCGCGGATCTTGGCGAGGGCTGCACGGGCACACTCTTCATCGAATTGTCCGCCGGGAGCGCCACTCACTCCGATGGCGCCGATGGGAGTACCGCCGGCGATGATAGTCACACCGCCTACTCCGTAGGTGACATTGGGCAACGGCGTTTGCGGCACCGTGCTCGGAGCGCTTTTGGCCATCCGGTCAGCGACGGCCTTCGTGCTGTCTTCCTTCCGCGCAAGCGTCAACGAAGCCGCCGAGTACGCTTTGTAGAATGCATTGTCCAGCGTATGGATCGGAGCCCCGTTGCCGCGCAGCATCGCCTGGCGGACACCATCCAGATCGACGACCACTGCGGTTACGGTGTAACCCTTCTGTGCGCAGTTTGCGACTGACTCGCCTACGAGCTCGTTCGCGAGCGGCGCGGATAGTTTCTGCACATTGACCACCCCTTGGGCCTGAGCGCCGGTAGAGGGCGCGACAAATACAATAGCAACCACAAGTGCTTGCAGTGCTGCCGAAACTCGTGACATGGTCTCCTCCTGTCAGATACGTGCCTGTTGATTGGCCAACATAAATCAAAGTCTGCTGCCGCAGATGCCGCCTGACGTCTGGGTCGCAGGTCGGCTCCGCTTCTAATTTTGACTCAGGTAAATGCTGGCATCACCTCCCGCGAGAAAAGCTCCATCGAGCGCAGCACGCGAGCCTGCTGCAGATCCCCGAACCAGAAGCTGCAGTTGAAATGCGTGATGCCCACGAGATCCTTGATACGCCGTATCTGGCGAATGCACGTGTCGGGCGTCCCGATGATGAGATAGCGGTCCAGGAGCTCGTCGATTTCGGGCTCGCTTGGCGCCGGCATCGCGATGGCCTTGCCATTCTCTACACGCTCGTAGTTGTTGCGCAGGCTGAGCGTTACCCGCATGTTCCAGCGGGCCTGCTCGACGGCCTCGCGCGCGTCGGCCGCATCCTTCGTCACGTAGACCGCACGCTGCACACCGACGAGCGGTCGCTTGGGCGGCCTCGCCTCCTCGACGACGCGATCGAAGATCTTGCCGAATTCGGCCAGCCTTTCGATCGGAACGCCGAAGCCGCCGGTGAGCACGTTGAAGCCGCGCCGCACCGCCGCCTCCAGTGAATACGCGCTTTGCGCCGTGATCCAGATCGGCGGATGCGGTCTCTGCACCGGCTGAGGAAACACCGATGTCTCGGGAAACTTGAAGAGCTTGCCATCGTAGCTGAAGGGCTTTCCCTCGAATGCCTTCAAGAGGATATCGATGGATTCATCCCAACGCTTGCCACCGGAGTCGAGCTGGAGCCCGAAGCGCTCGAATTCGTACCGCTGATAACCGCGTCCGAGGCCGACGTCAGTGCGCCCCCCGCTCAGGAGATCCAGCATCGCGATTTCCTCGGCGATTATGAGCGGATGGTGCAGCGGTACCACGATGACGGCTGTTCCCACGCGGAGCCGCGTCGTCTTCGCCGCGATGAATGTTGCGAGCTGAACGGGGCGGGACAGATAGCCATACGTGGAGAAGTGATGCTCGCCCAGCCAGACGTTGCGGAAGCCGAGCGACTCGGCCGCCTGGGCCTGCTCGAGTCCGCGCGCGTAGATCTCCTCCGGTGCGTGGGCCGACGGCGATTGCATGAGCAGAAAGGTTCCGATGTCCATCATCAGTTTCCAATGTCATGTACCGCATCATAACGCGCCCGGAAAAGGAAGGCCCGAACACGTTTCATTCACAGCATGGCGTGACGTTCTGATTCAGGAACCAGAAGGCCGGCGAGCGTGGGCGAAGCAATGCGGCCGCTGCGCTTTTCGCAATGGCTGATTCTGCCGGTCTGCTCGTGCTCTTACTCCGGCTGAATTCCGCCGGTTTGAATGACTTTCGTCCATTTCTGGAGCTCGCGCTGCAAGAACACGCGCAGCTCCTCAGGAGTCATGTCGATCGATACCGCTCCCAATGTCGAGAAGAGCTGCTTCACGGCCGCGGTCTGTTTTATTTGTTTGACTGCCTCGTTCAACGTCATGACTACTGCGGGCGGCGTCTTTGCGGGCGCTACAAGCACGTAAAAAAGAAGGCCTTCGTATCCGGGCAGCCCGCTCTCGGCGATCGTCGGAATGTCAGGCAGATTGGGGGTGCGCGTGGAGGTCGCTACTGCGATCGCCCTGAGCTTACCCGACTGAATGTGCGGCAAAGCCACCACGGCGTTGTTGAACGCGAACTGCACATGGCCGCCGAGCAATGCGACGAGGGCGGGTGCGTCACCGGGATACGAAACCTGCAGCACGTCGATGCGGGCCATCTGCTTGAACAATTCCATGTTCAGGTGGGAGCTGCTGCCAATGCTGGACGTACCGGGAGTCAATGCTCCGGGTCGGGCCTTGGCAAGCTTTATGATCTCCGCGACCGTCTTTGCTGCAAACGAAGGATGCGCGACCAGGATGCCGGGCACATGGGCGACCATCGCGACGGGAGCAAAATCATCGATGGGGTGATACGGCAGTTTGCGAAACAGCGGCAATCCTGTCGTCAGTACACCACCGTATGTGAAAAATAATGTATGGCCGTCCGGTGTCGCCTTTGCGGCCGCAGCAGCAGCTATCCTTCCGCTCGCGCCGCCGCGATTGTCGACGATGACCGGCTGTCCCCAACGCTCGGTGAACCCTTCTTTCAGGATACGACCCAAAGTGTCGGTTCCCCCACCGGGCGGCGAAGGGATCAGCAGACGGATCGGCTTACTCGGGTACTGCTCTGCAAGCGTCGGCGCAGCCGTTGCGACGATGACGATCGTAAGGACAATCAGGTATGTCGATCTCATGCTTGCTTCCTCGACTGCGGCCGGTTCACGGCGTCTCGTTTATCTGGGTCATAAGAAACTCCGATGATTGCTCTCATTGTCTTGTCGGGCAACCTATACGCAAAAAGGCCACCCTGCGCCGTCTCGCGCTTCACGTCACCAATCAGCGGCTCGCTGCTCTGTTCCTGGTTTTCACCCGCTGTTACGATCGGCCACTTACATTGCTAAGGAACTCATACGATGCCCATCACCGGCAAATGGATTTTTACGGCTTCGATGGATGTGGACCCGGACAAGGAAGCTTTGTTTAACGAGGTGTACGACACTGAACATGTTCCTCACCTTTCGAAAGTGACCGGCGTGATTTCCGCAACGCGCGTGAAAACCGATACGCTGCGCGTCACGATCGGCGGTGAAACGAAGACGGTCGAGCCACAGGGACCGCGTTACTCCTGCATCGTAGAGCTCGAAAGCCCCGACGTGCTGAC
>JAQGNH010000049.1 GCA_028291945.1 Betaproteobacteria bacterium | reverse complement strand
GAGCTGATCGCGTACGCGCGCAGCAATCCGGACAAGCTCTCGTTCGCGTCTTCGGGCAACGGCACCACGCTTCATCTGAGCGGAGAGCTGTTCAAGCAGATGACCGGAACGCGCATCGTTCACGTGCCGTACAAGGCCGTGGCGCAGGCGCTCAACGATCTGATTGCCGGCCAGATCGATCTCGTCTTCGAGAATCAGTCATCGGTTGCGCCGTACGTCAGCGCGGGCAGACTGCGGCCACTGGCCGTCACCGGGCCGGTGCGCTCGACCGTATTTCCCGACCTACCGACGATGAACGAAGCTGGTGTGCGAGGTTATGAAATCACCACCTGGGCCGCGATGATGGGACCGGCAGGCCTGCCGAAGGCGATCGTTGCAAAGCTCAACAGGGAAATACAACGCGCGTGCACTGTGCCCAAGGTACAGGCGGCGCTCGCGACTCAGGGCGCTGTGTGCGCGACAGGCTCGCCGGAGCAATTCGTCCAGTTCGTAAAGCAGGAGCGAATCAAGTGGGGGGATATCGTGAAGCGCTCGGGAGCGAAGATCGATTGACCTTGCGACGCAAGGTGAATCGATCCTCGCTGGGCGAGCCAGAGAACGAACAGAGGGAAAGCCAAGGTTTCCCTCCGTAACCTCCCTTCCTTCTGTCATTCTGGCGCGCACGCCAGAATCCTGTGAACCTCTGTACTTCAAGCAAGCGGGCTGGCCCCACACCGGGTAGCACACTTGCCCGAGGTGTCGCTCTACAACTCTTCGACGCGTGGAGGGGTCCATTGCGTGTGCTCATCGAGCGGCCACACCGGTCGTGGCAGCGACTTCCAGGGGAAACGCTCCAACAACGGCGACGTGAGCCCAGCCGCGTCGACTTCGACAATCGACTCATCGGAGTACCATTCGTCGAATCCCGCACGAAAATGGCCCCGCGATTTCACGGTAAGCGAACAGAACGCGCCGCCATCGAGGCCGAGCGATTCGAAAAAAGCGGGGTCTGCGCATTGGATGCGGCGCGAGCACACGAGCATTGTGAGTCCGCCAATGCGCACTGCCGCGCTTGGACCCATGTTCGCGGTGCGGCCCTTGTAGATGCCGCGCCGACCCGCGACGATGCCGTCGGACAATGCGAGAACTTCCAGATCTACCGGCACAGCTCTCGCGTGTGCATCGGCGCGTCCTTCGTTGAGGACGACATGTAACCGAGCGCCTACGCCGGCTTCGTGACAGCGCGCCGCAACTGCCGCGTCGACGAAGTTACCGAGCAGTGCACGCTCGACGCGCGCGCTGATGAGCCGCTCGAGGATGTCCGTGGTGTTGCCGCGTCCGCCGCCGCCGGGATTGTCAGCGACATCGGCGAGACACACTGCAGCGGAACGGCCCGCGCGCCCGGCTGCAGCTGCACGCTCGACTGCTTCGTCGAGTGGTGTCAGGCGAACCTTGAAGCGCTCGCGCTCGGCCCACGCATATTTCGCCAATTGCAGCGCAAGCTTCTTCGATCGCCCACCCACGCCGTACGTCAGGATCGAAATCCCGCATTCCGGCGCATCGGCAAAAGCAAATCCGCCGAGGATCGAGACGACCGGCAAGTCCGCTCCGATGTGGCGCTGTCCCTCTTCGATCATGTCCGCATACGCGCCACGGGCCGTCAGCAGCGTCACGGTCGGCGCCACAATTGGAAGATGAATGAAGCTCTTTTCGAAGCGCTCGCCCGCGAGCAGCCGCCGCATCAGTGGCGCAGCTTCAGCACCCCGCTCGCGGCGATCGACGTGCGGATTCGTGCGGTAGGAGATGATGATGTCCGCGTTGTCCACCATTCGCTGCGAGATGTTGGCGTGGAGGTCGACCGTTGCGACTACCGGACGATCAGGTCCAACGGCAGCGCGAGCGAGCGCGTAAAGCTCGCCATCCGGGTCGCTGTCGGTCGTAGACACCATCGCACCATGATTGCTGATGTAAACGCCATCGAGAGCGCCGCTCGCGCCGAGCAGTGTGCGCATGCGCTCGAGCGTTTGCTTGATGAACGTCGCGTCGGCCGCGCCGCCGGGTTCCGTCGCCGTTATCAGGATCGGCACGGGCTCCCAATCCCCTCCGGCATTCATCGCTTCGATGAAGCCGGGGATCTCGGCAGGCATCGCGGGCGCCGTCTTCACGGCTTCGGCGAGCATCGCCTCGCCTTCGTAATAGCACGATGCGCGGAAGTCTTCGGCGGTCGTCACCGGCGCGAAAGCATTGCTTTCCAGGTGGATGCCAAGGATCCCGATGCGGACGACCAAGAACTTCGCTCCTTCCGCCTTTGAACAGGTCTTGATCGGGGTGCTACCCGGTCAAGACCCCGTCAGGTCAGGCTTTACAGACCGCCGACTTGTCTGCGCTGCCCTGCAACGCGCCGGATTGAGCAGCCGCTTTCTGGCGGTTCGCTTCGAGCCAGCCATCGACCAGCTGAACCGTCCGATCGACCACATCATTATGCATGCTCTTCTGCCGGGCAATAGCCTGCACCAGACGGTCCACACGCTCGATGTTGGGCGCACCAGCAGCGAGCGCGCGCGCCGCGGACGATGGGCTCGCGAGCGAGAGGGCCGCGTTGGCATATTTCTCAAAGGGGACGAGATCGCTTTCAGCCGCGCCCAGCGACTTGCACAGCTCGGCGACCCAGTTGTACACCGACCGCGTTGCGTCGAGATCGCTATGCACGGCTTCCTTGATCGTGCGCATGCCCTCCTTCTCGATGCAGCGATAGTTGCCCGCCAGCAGCATGCTCCACTTCGCCAAAGGTACGAAAACCGATTCGTGCACCTTGAGCTTAACGGGCAGCTCGATCTTGCTGCCATCGCCCGCGTCGAACCGCGCCGCTTCGATCTCAGATTGCAGCTGGCGAAGAATGGCGGTGTGTGCATCCGAATCGAAGCGTGCCGCCTTGAAGTTCGTCGGCAGTCTCACCTGCAGCACGTTTACTTTTTCCTCAGGCGGACGGAAAGCCTGAGGGTCGGGGCTGCACAGCGTCATCAGCGCCGGATCGAAGCTATCCCACACCGTCGGATCCGTATACGCGCTTCTCAGGCCATCGATAGCAAGGCCGGGAATGCGGGCGAGATAAGGCAGAGGCGGCATGTTCATGATCGACATGCACGGCACTTTCGATCTCGCAACCGCGTCGAGCAGCTCGCGCACCCCGGGGGAGCGATACTGCGGTTCCTGCATGGCCAGTGCTACGAGATCGTAGTCCTGGGGGTGGATTGCGCCAGGCCCGTTTGCCGATAGATTACCGGGCAGTTTGCGGGTATCGATTTCGACCAGTCCTTCCCTGCCCTTGACCGGCATGCGTACGCGCGCACCTTCCTGGTTGATCAACTCGGCCTCCGCGGGCAGGCACACGAGCTTCACGCTGTGACCCGCCGCCAGGAGTTTGGAGGCCAGCAGTGACCCATACGAAGCACCCATGATTAGAATTTTGTATGTCGTTTTCATAACATCCTCCGGTTGCAACATGTGGACTAACGCGACTTACATCTCAGAATCTGCAATGCTATTTCATAATGTGTGCGACACGCAAACGGGAAAATGATGATTGAGACGCTTGATCGCGCGCGCCGCTTGTCGGGCGCGCGTCTCGTCGCCGCGGTCTGTGGGGCGCAGGTTCTGGTGCAGATCGGCGCGTTCTTCTGGCCGGCGCTGCTACCGACGCTGATGCCCCGGTGGGGACTCACGAACAGCGAAGCCGGGTGGATCACTGCGGCCTTTTACGCCGCATATATGGTCTCCGTACCCGTCCTGGTCACGTTGACAGATCGCGTCGACGCGAAGCTCGTGTATCTGTTTGGCGCTGCTTGTACAGTCGCCGGCCACGCACTGTTCGGCGCGTTTGCGGACGGCTTCTGGTCGGCGCTCGCCCTGCGTGCACTCAGCGGCCTCGGCTGGGCCGGCACCTACATGACCGGCGTCAAGCTCCTTGCGGACGAGGTCGACGCAAGGCTCATGTCGCGCGCAGTGACCGGGCACGCCGCAAGCATCGGCATCTCGGGTGCGCTGTCGTTCTCGTGTGCCGATCTGCTCGCTGATTTCTACGGCTGGCGCTCGGCCTTCGTAGTCGCGGGCTTCAGTGCCAGCGCGGCATGGTGCATGGTGGCGATGTATGTCCCGCGGCGTAAAGGGCGTGCGGCTGCGGCCAACGCCGGTTCAAGCCTTTTCGACTTTCGTCCCGTGTTTCGCAATCGGTCCGCGATGGCGTACGCGCAGGCGTATTGCATACATACGCTCGAGATGAACGCGCTTCGCGGCTGGGGCGTCGCGTTCCTGGGATTCGTCGCGATGAGCTCGGGCAGCGGGGAGATGCGGCTCTCGCCCGCGTTGGTGCTGACGGCCCTCGGGCTGATCGGGACGGCCGCGAGCATTCTGGGCAACGAAGCGGCGATCCGCCTCGGCCGACGTCGGCTCGTCTGTGTCGCCATGGCCGCATCGGTCCTCGTCGGCGGCAGCATCGGCTTCGTCGGCACAATCTCGTACTCGGTCGCGGTCGCACTGCTGCTTCTCTATGGCTTTGTCGTGTGGCTCGACTCTTCGTCGCTCACGGCGGGCGCCGCCGGTACGGCCGAGCCTTCACGCCGCGGCGCAACGCTGGCCGTTCATTCCACGCTCGGCTATGCCGGCGGATTCGTCGGACCGCTCATGATCGGCTACACGCTGGATCTTGCCGGCGGCATGTCGCGCGTAGCATGGGGCGCAGCGTTCCTTGGCATAGCGCTCCTCATGCTGCTCGCACTCGCCGTATTCGTGCTTTTGCGCCCGCGCGAGCTCGCGGGAGATCGCAGCGAAAACCCACGCACCTGAAAACGAGTCGTCACCGTCGACGCGTAGAATCGCGTCATACCGACGTCAAGTCATGCTGTCCACCCGTTTCGGAAGGGTCCTATGCCAACAAATCGAGCCCTGCGCGCAGCTCGCTACTTCTTCGGGCGGGCATTGCGCGCCTTCTCAGCCAGACGATGCCGCTCGTGCAGGAGGCTTGCGGCGTCCTCGCTGTCGGATTGCGGCCAGCCTACCAGCGCTCTCTTCACGCCTGCGTGCGCCATCGCGACATGGGGATCGTCCTGCACATAAGGCCAGTAGTGTTGAGCAAAAGCGTGCGCGGTTGCCGGTACCTTGGGCGCGGAAATGAAATGCTCCACCGCGGCGCGCACTGCGGTCGCCATCTCTTCGACCAGCGCCGGCTCGGCGTCGCTCACTACATCGATATCGACCATCAATTCCGACAGGCCCCGCAACCATTCGAAGTACGCATCCGTCGTGAGCAACTGCAGAAACTCACCGGGGCTGAGTACCACGACATGCGTGCGCTCGTAATCGCGGCGGGCGCGCTCCATGAGCGCGCGATGCAGCTCGCGCAACGCGCTTGCGAGGGTTTGCCATTGAGCTGGGGCCGACATGCACGTCTCCGAGCAAACACACTAACATAGAACGAGGCGCGGCGAGTACGCATTGCCGGGACTCCGCCTTGCTTACGACAACAGCGTTGACCTCTCAATATATAAAGGCCGTTTGAATGAATGCCAGCAGCGTCAAGCTCCACCCTTCGATCTCGAAAATGATTCGCGCGGACCACACGCACGTGCTGGCTGTCTTTCATAAGTACAGGACTGACGCAGCACCGCGCACCAAGCAAGCGCTGGTTGATACGGTCTGCCTCGCGCTCGAGATCCACGCCCAGCTCGAGGAAGAGATTCTCTATCCGGCTGTCGCTGCGGTGGACAGCGCGCTGGTGAGCAAGAGCGTTCCGGAGCACGAGGAGATGCATCGGCTCATGGCGGAGCTGCGCGGACTGGAACCCACGAGCGCGGGCTTCGACGAGACGTTTCTCGAGCTCATGCGCACCGTGATCCACCATGTCGCAGACGAAGAAACGCTATTGCTGCCTGAGGCGGAACGCCTGCTGGCAGACAGGCTGGGCGAGCTCGGCACGCAGATGGCGAAGCGGCGCCGTCAGCTCATGCTGCCGCGCGCGGCCGAGATGACTCGAAACGCCGTGCGTGCAATGCCCACCAAGACCATGCTCGTCGGCGCCGGCGCCCTTCTTGCCGGAACTTACGTCCTCAGGTATGCGCTCAAGAAAAGCTCGTAAACGCAACTCACGCCTGCTCATGCCGGCTTCGGATGACCGGTTGTAATAACCGCGGCACATCGCTTGCGTCCCTCCTGATGCAACCGCATGAGACGAGCGTTGCATTTCAACTTGGCAAAGGAGGTATCAACCATGGTCAGAAAACTATTCTTGGCGACCGGTGTTGTTCTGGCGCTGTCCAGCGCCGCATGGGCTCAGACGACGGTCCCGGGCGGCATGGGCGGTCCGATCGGCATCGGTCCCGATACGAGCCCGCGTGTGCCTGGCGTTTCTAATCCCAGCGATCCAAGGCGTGCGCTGTCGGGTAGCCGCGAGAGTGATGCTTCGCGCCTGGGCACGACGGGCGGGGTCGACGCAGGCTCGGCTTTAGGTGGTGCAACTGATGCGATCACGGGAAGCTCACCGCTCAACAGCGGAAATCCGATGGGTGCCGGCTCGATCGGCAGCGGCTCCGGTGTGACAGGCAGCGGCGCGATTACGGGTGGGGCCAATGCACCGTTGCCGGGATCAAGCGGTATGAGGAGTAGCGGCTCACTCGGCGGGGCCGCGGGTGCAGGAGCCGGTGCCGGAAGTGGGACGGGCGTCGGCGGTGCAGCAGGCGCAGCAGGTTCCGGTGGTGCGGGTGCCGGCGGCGGTGCGCGCTAACACGTAATGCCCAGGGCGCATGCGACGTGGCGCGAAAGCGCGCATGCGCCTCTCACACACCCTCCCGCGCATTCGCGCGTTCCCCATTGCTGCGTTCCACGCGCCTTTCCACCCGGCGTCTGCGCAGCCGTGTTTCGCGTTTTACGAACAGGTAGTAAAGCGCCAATCCTC